>JACAFJ010000009.1 GCA_013538675.1 Candidatus Nitrosocaldus tengchongensis | reverse complement strand
TTACGATAATATAATAGATATAGCAGACTACTTCATAGACAGAATAGTTGAGGTTCAAGTAGTACCGAAGGGAAAGTTCCTCTACTGCAGGTATTGTGAGAGAGACGATTGTCTTCACGTAGGGTTCTGCTTTGCTATAAGGGAAGTGAATAAAGTGTTGGTAGAGAGAGGTTTCAAGCAGCCTAAGGTAAGTAAGGAGAAGAAAGAATGAGTATGCTTACTTTGCTTATCACCTCCTCCCTCCCTTCTTTCTTTGTGATAGTATGAGATATGCTTCATTGTACTGCTTACGTACAAGATCGCTAGAAAGTAGCGCTCTGGTGAATTGCTTCGCTTTCTTTGTGCTTGCTATAGGCTTCTCTACTCCTCTTATGGGAGGCACACTACCCTCCTTAAAGGAGGGAAGAACGGGCTTCCTCCCAGAGCTCCCGTTCTTTACTTTTATGTTTGGTACATCCATGTTCATGGATGAATATTTACACCCTAACATATATACGTCTCTATTATCAAACTCTCTGTTAGCTATATCCTTCCTTTATAATATGATAATGATAGACCTTAGGGATAAGAGTAATAAGGAACTACTCTTAATGGTAAAGGAAGAGATCGAAAAGATAAAAGAGATAATAGAGGGGTTGAAGTCCAGTACTCCTACTATTACTCCTCCTACTACTTCTGCTACTAATGCTAATACACCTACTCCTGCTACTAATACACCTACTCCTACCTCTACTACTATTGCTACTGCTAATACTCCTACTGCTACTTCTGCTTCTGTTACTCCTCCTACTACTGCTAATACTAATGCTGATCTCCCCTCTCTTGCCTCCTAAGCAGTTCTTCTACTATTGCTGTTACCCTTGCTAGTCTCTCTTCTAACTCCTTTATCTTTCCCTCTCTCTCGCTATGGATCTGCATAGCATATCTAGGATCTATAACGAGACCACAATGCTTGCATATCCTAGCATTAGGTTCGTTAAGGGTATTGCAACGATAGCAACGCTTTGGTTCAATAATGCTATTACTATTACTACTATTATCTCCTTCCTTCAACAACCCATACCTCTTCAGTACTGCTTCCCTCTGATCTGAATTTGCTAAGTGTATATACCTATTCCTTATAGGAGAACCCTTCCTCCAGTTCCCATACATTTCAGTAATGGAGGAACCATACTCCTTTTCTACATGCGTTAATGCTGTATGCCTTATCAGATATAGCCATACCCTCTTCCTTATCCCTGCTACTTCTGCTAATCTCTTCAAGAATATTCTTAGCCTATCGTATGATACTCTATACTCACCTTGCTTATTCTTCTGCTTACTATACCATAAATACGCATTGGGTTCTTCCTTTAATGGGTGTTGCTCATACCATTCCCTTAATGCATTGTAAGAGAGTACCAAAGTTAGGGTCTTAACACCAGTCTTCCCTTCTGTTGTTATCTCTGCATATCCTTCATGGAATACAAGATTACCTACCTTCATGTTTAATAACTCACTAGGTCTAGCAGCAAACTCATACATAACGTATAGTAATGCTCTATCCCTTGCTGGGTATCTACTTACCTTTGCTACTGCCTCTACCATTCTGAGGAACTCCTCTCTTGTAAGAAGATCAGTTGCTCTTACCTTATCCTCTTTCAATGCCTTGCTCTTGTACCTATCTGGGTGTATATGCTCTACCTCCTTGCAGTAGTTACCCTCTCCTTCTGCTATCTCTTTATGCTTAGCATAATGGACTAACCTCTTCAATGTTCGTAATGCTATTGCTATGGTAGAGAGACTCCAACGACCCTCCTCCTTCTTTTTGACTATTACACCTGCTATCCTATCTATATCCTCCCTTGTTAGTTCTGCTATCTCTTTATGTATCCCTACTTCATGCATTATCTCCACCATTATCCTATATGTGAACTGAGCATAGTCCTTAACCTTGCCTTCTCCTACACCTGCTAACCTTAATGCAGTTATGAACCTACAAGCAAGATCATACATAATCATATCTATATCCTTCCTTTTCCTTTCCCTTTTCTGCTTCCCCCTCTCCTCCCCTTCCTTCTCCTCCTCCTCCTCCCTCTTCCTCTCCTCTTCTGCCTCCTTTATACGCTTAAGCCAGTACTCTGTTATCCTCTTGTAATTGTGTATGTTATACACGTCCATACCAATATATAATGGCGCCGGGGACGGGATTTGAACCCGTGCGGCCCATACGGGCCACAGACTTGCTGCATAGCATCTATAACCTGCTATTTAGCAGGCCTGCCCCCTACCAGGCTAGGGCACCCCGGCATCATGTATCCTTCCCGCACTGGATAAATAAACTTAAGTATTAATGTATGCTCTTCTCTTACTCTTGTATGGTAAAGCCTAGAAAGGCACCAGGTGAGGATAAGAAGAGGATAACTAAATGGCAGTTGATAATGCCAGTCATACTCCTAGGTGTAGGTACTGGTGTAGCATTCATCATAAGCCAGTTCATATCTGGCAAACCACCACTACAGCAATGCATAACTAGCGAGGATCTATCATTCAAGTTACATGCTATGCTTAGCGTTACCATAGATGATAGGCCAGTAGAGGTACCAGCAGACATTGGGAGGGATGAGAACTGCACAAGGCCATTGCATACTAGAGAGGATGGCAATGTATATGTGATCTACTCAAGACCAATAAGGTTCACACTGCTTGATCTGTTAAGGTTGTGGAATTTGAATACAGAGGGTTATGATATGAGTATATGGGTTAAGGGCAAAGGGCAGCAGGAGTTCATCAACATAGGCAATGATCCTGCCAAGGTTGCTATAGAGGATGGTTTAAGCATAAGGCTTGAACTGAGAAGTAGGTAACCTGAAGGAAAGTTGATGTTATTAAGAAGTAAGATAAGATAAGATTAAATACTCTTAGATGAGATGCATGCAGGATGCCAAAGGCTGCAGTTATACGTGGCGATGGTGTTGGACCAGAGCTTGTAGATGCCATGCTCTTGGTTCTAAAGAGTTGCAATACCCAAGTTGAACTCATACCATGCGAGGCTGGGGCTGAGTGGTGGGAGAGGCACGATGGTGACTCATACATACCAGAGAGTACATGGAAGATACTTAGAGAGAGTAATGCATGCTTCAAGGGACCAACAACAACTATACCATCGCCAAAGGCACCTAGGAGCGTTGCAGTAACGTTGAGGCAGACATTCGACCTGTACGCAAACATAAGGCCAATAAAGACATATGAGCGCTCAGCAAAGCAGTTGGACTTCATATGTGTTAGGGAGGCAACCGAAGGGCTCTATGCTGGAATAGAGTTCAAGATTGGTGATGATGCAGCAATAGCAATAAGGAAGATAACACGCAAGGGATGCGAGAGGATAGCAAGGAAGGCAGCAGAGATAGCATTAGAGAAGGGTTACAGCAGGGTTATAGCGATAACGAAGAGGAACATACTCAAAGAGACAGATGGTATATTCATAGATGTTGTAACCTCTATATGCTCTAGCAAGGGATTACAGGTTGAGGAGTACTACATAGATAACATGTGCCAGCAGTTGGTCAAGAACCCAGAGAGGTTCAACGGGTGCATACTGGTAAGTACTAACCTCTTCATGGATGTTGTATCAGAGACTGCAAGTGCACATCTAGGCTCGATAGGCAATGTGTACTCAGCAAACCTTGGCGACAGTTATGCCATGTTCGAGCCAGCACATGGCTCTGCCCCCAAGTATAAAGGTTTGAACAAGATGAACCCAACAGCAACCATACTCTCTGGTGCATGGATGCTCGAGTATCTCGGGGAGAAGGATATAGCAAAGGCAATATTCGATGCAACTAGGGATGTCATAAACGAAGGTAAATATGTTACCTATGACCTTGGAGGTAGTACAACAACTAGCAGGATGGCTGAAGAGATAGCAGCAAGGGCGGTGAAGATGCTTGGCAGATGAGCAGTAAATAATTGTATGTCATGCTGTTATCTTCCAATCCAACTATCAGCTTAGGCTACTGCTATGTTATTTTAATAAGTATCAACTCCTATAATATAGATTAGGATCAGAGGATGGTCACTAACCTAACACAAGAGGCAAAAGCAAAGTGGGCCGAAGCCATAGCAACCAGAGATCCAGAGGTTAAACTTAGACTACTCAGAGAGTTCTACTCCCTCATGCCAAAGCACAAGGCAACAGAGAAGCTTGAGATGAGCATAAAGAGGCAGATAGCAGCACTAGAGGAAGAGGTAGAGTATAGGAGGAGTAGGAAGAAGGGTAGTACAAGACAGGAGTGGACAGTTAAGAAGGAAGGCTCTCTTCAGATTGCACTTGTTGGTACACTGAACTCATCTATTAGGCTATTCGGGATGCTCACTAGATTAAGTGTTAGCATGTACGATGCCCTAATGAAGCCTAAAGTAGGTGTATTCTCTGCACTGAACATAAGGACTCAGATTGTACTAACTCCATTGGATTACATTATAGGAGAGGATAGACTTGATAAGTTCATAAGCATAGCAAGGAATGCCGATGCCATAGTAGTTGTGGTTGACTCCAAGAGGTATATTGATGATGCATGCAAGTGGTTCGAGGCTAGGAACCTGAATATATTGGCAAGATCAAGGGCTGAGATAGAGTACACTCCCCATGGAGGTATAAGGATAGTTGGTAGATCTGATGATGTTGATGAGAGCAGTGTATTCAACCTGGTAAAGAGTTATGGTATAAAGAATGCCATTGTGAGGCTCTACTCCAACACAACTTTAGAGGATGTTGAGGATGCAATATTCGGGAGGGTCAGCAAAGATGCTGTATTTGTAGCATTTACAGATGATGCAAGTGCTCTGCTTAATGGTCTTGATGTTATTCAATTCAATGGTAACAACGATTCATTCATGCTTGATCTACTCAAGCATCTTAGACTTATAAGGGTATTCACAAAGAAGGTAGGCTCTGATCCTGTCGATGAACCATTGTTGTTGCACAAGGGCTCTAAAGTAATAGAACTTGCAGAGAGGATCCATAAGGACTTTGCTAGAGAGTTCAGATACGCACGGGTGTGGAGGCGAGGAAGTGTGATAAAGGTTGGCAAAGATTTCATACTTGATGATCTTGATGTTGTCGAGTTGCATACTTGAGAGGTCTGATCTCAAGTAGGATTAAGTCTTCAAACCCGTACCTCTTCCTCGCAACAGTATTACCGTATAATCCAAGGTTGTGCAGTGAGGATAACAACTCATCATAACCTGCTAGCGACGAGGCTATCATAACTATCCTGCCCTCATCTTCCTTGAGTAGTCCTGAAGTACTCTTGAGCATCTCCATGGCAACCTCTATCCCCTTTTTGCCACCATCCACTGTAACATCCTCTATACGCTCAGATGGTAGATAAGGCGGGTTTATTGCTATGAGATCAAACTTGCTTGATATTGCATCAGCACAGTTACAGCATACAAACTCTACATTTCTGCTATTGCTATTGTTCTTAGCATATAGGAGCGCCTCAAGGCTGATATCTGTTGCTACAACCCTATTGAATCTCTTGCCCAGTATGGCTGCTATATAACCACTACCAGTACCTATCTCTAATGCATTATTACCCTGCAGCCCATATACTGCATCAGCAAGCATGAATGTATCTTCTGCTGGTTTGTAGATACCATCATGATTCATGTATGTCATCCATCCATCCATCCGTTATTGTATTAACCTCTAATTTTTATATTATTATCATAATAATACAAGTTTGTAAGGGAAGGCTGATAGACCATTGACATGTATTGTAATACAATATTCTTATCACACATCTAGAGTCTCTTTATGAATATGTTTATCCTCTCATCCCCACTTATCTCCTGAAGTATCCTCTTCGCTATTAGTTTATGAGGTTCCCTTAGACCGGTCCTCTTCTGAAGATCCTCAAAGCTCTTGAACGGTTTGATATCCCTCTCCTTTAATATGTTCATCATTATGACTTTACCTATACCTGGGATCAGTTCCAGTTTATGTATCCTAGGGTTTATCGGTCCTGCTGTATTTATGAACTCTACGAACCTATGCTCGTTACTCTTCACAATACTCTCTACAACATTTGGTAACTCATCCCTAGCATATGGACTCAACTCACTGTACTCCAACTTGCCCAGAACGCTGAGTATCTTCGTTCTTCCTTCCCTTCCTATGTAGACCCTCTCACCAACATCTATGCTTATCCCTGGAGTGCCTAGAAGCTCGAGCAGGGTTAACCGCTCCTCCCCTATAGCCTGCACTATTATGCCTTCTCTACCCCTAACCCTGATAGACTTGCCTCTAGGCTCTACACTCAATACATACGCATACTCCTCGTACTTCTTCTGCTGCATTGTATGCTCCAACTGCTACTCTATGCCTCTCCCTTCATTCAGTATCTTAAGCATCTTCTCTAGCGTCTCTGTTAATATCAACTTCTTCCAGCCAAAGGCAAAGGTCCTCAACTCCTCTATG
Source organism: Candidatus Nitrosocaldus tengchongensis (assembly GCA_013538675.1). Taxonomy (GTDB): domain Archaea; phylum Thermoproteota; class Nitrososphaeria; order Nitrososphaerales; family Nitrosocaldaceae; genus Nitrosocaldus; species Nitrosocaldus tengchongensis. The sequence goes on along the minus strand of JACAFJ010000009.1, from coordinate 32,177 downwards.
CTTGAAGGCATTATGTTAATTATCTCTACCGCTTCCTCCTCAGTCAACCCACACTCATTCATTAGCCTAGCCTTCATCGTTCTAGCCTTATCCTTGCTCACCTTTGCAAACTTTGTAACGTAGTTGTAGGTCCATCTCTGTATCTGATCCATCTTATCTGGATCTATCCTTGCAAGTATCTCCTTAACCTCTGGTAGAGTTATGACCTTCCTGCTTACTATATCTGTCATTACAATCACCCATTAGCACTATTACTACTGCTAGTAGCAACACTGCCTAGAGTTAAAGGTTTAACATGCGCCAACCTTGCCATAACTACCTTGTCCTTCTCGCCTATCCTAACCCTTACCCTAATAGCCCTCCTACCTATAGCCTCCACAATACCAACCTTGCCTTGAAAGCGTCTATGTGGCATTCCTTTATGCTCCCTAGCATCTATATCTATAACCACCTTATCCCCTATCCTGTACTCATGTAAGAGATAAGAGAGACCTCTAATAGTATCCTTTGTTAATAGTTGCCTAGTCTTCCTCCTGAACCCCCTAGACCTAGCCATATCTAACCAACCTATTACCTACTACTATCCATATAATTAGTTTAAATATGTTGCCATTTCAACTGCTCCGATAACATAGTTAGTCAGTGTCGTTACTGTTGGATAAAGTTCTAACGATCAGCCATCAACAATATTCAATTAACTGCGATGGTTATGGCGATGATAATAATAATGATGATGGTATGCTCTCAATACCATTCATATAGTGTCTTAATGCCTTTGGTACTATTATTCTCTTTCCATCCTCTGTCTGGTTATTCTCCATTATAGCAACTAGCGTTCTTTCAGTAGCAACCAGTGTTGAGTTGAGTGTATGAACGTATCTAGTATCTTCATTGGGCTTATCCCTATACCTTATCTTTAGCCTCCTTGCTTGGAAGTCAAGGCAGTTTGAACATGACACAACCTCTCTATATGCATTCTGTACTGGCATCCAAGCCTCTATATCGTATGTCTTTGCCGATACCTTGCCTAGTTCTGCTGAGCATAATAACACTACCCTGTATGGTATCTCCAGTGCCTGAAAGAACTCCTCAGCATTTCTAAGCAATAGTTCATGCTCATCCCATGACTGCTCTGGCTTGCAGAATACGAACTGCTCAACCTTCTCGAACTGGTGAACCCTGAATATACCTTTGGTATCCTTACCATGTGCACCAGCCTCCTTCCTGAAGCATGGCGATATACCAACGTAGCGTAATGGTAATCTATTGCCATCAAGTATCTCATCCATATGCATCGCTGCTATTGCATGCTCAGCAGTGCCTATGAGGTAGAGATCTTCATCCTCAACCTTGTATATCACATCCTCAAAGTCGCTAAGCATTATTGCTCCTTCCATTGCATCACGCTTTATCATGTATGGTGTCTGCACCAATGTGAAGCCCTTACTCTTCATGAACTCAAGTGCGAACTGTATGAGCGCATGGTTTAGTAGCACTAGATCATTCAAGAGGAAGTAGAATCTAGAGCCTGAGATCCTTGCTGCTCTCTCAAGGTCAAGAAGGTTTAGAGATACTCCTAACTCAACATGTCCTCTTGCATTGTTGAGTGCCTTTGGTTCACCCCATCTCCTAACTACAACATTATCCTCCTCACCCTTGCCATCTGGTACAGACTCATGTACTAGGTTGGGTAGCATCATGAGCATCCTATTGTAATCCTTCTCAAGCATGTTGAGTTCTTTATCTAGCAGGTCTATCTTCTCACTCAATACCTGCATCTCCTCAACCTCCATTGCTGTATCCTGCTTGAGCCTCTTCTTCCCTGCTATCTGCTGTGCAACTACATTCCTCCTATGGTTAAGTTCCTGAACCTCCTTCATGAGCATCCTTCTCCTTCTATCAATATCCAGAAGTTCGTCAAGTGGGAATGTAATACCCCTCCTCTCAAGCATCTTTGCTATTATGCTAGGCTGCTCCCTCAATATCTTTGGGTCTATCATACGCACACATATCACAATGGATCTTTAATATACCATATCATTATTCATTCATTCATTCATTCATTGATACCAACGTTCATAACCCTAGCCATTGTATTAACATGATCCAGTACTTCATCTATTGTATGTATGAGCGATGCCATCCTTCTACTACTACTAGCGCTGTTGCTACTACTTCCTTCACCATCAGTAACATCAAGCAAAGCCTCAAACACCAACACTAGAATCCTCTCATCTACATGAAAGTCTACAGAGAGCCCCTCTGGGATATCAACGTTATCTGGTAGCAGTGACTCTAGCATAGAGGTAGCCTTGCTCTGCTCATCCATCTCTATCCTTATGGTTACTCTAACCTTAGCCTTATCCATCCCTCTTATCTTTGCACACTCTCCTTAATGCATCTTATGAACTCATCAAGCATATCAGCACTTATCCTTGCACCAGCAGCAGCACTATGCCCTCCTCCAACACCCTTGCATCTACTTGAGCATTCACGCATAAGTAGGCCAAGGTTAATATCGATGCTGCAGTTCAAGCCTTTTCTGCAGGAGAACTTGTACATCCCATCATCAGTCCTAGTCTTTACAACTACAATCCTGCCTTGGAATACTTGAGACCCACTAAGTAGTGATGAGACTGCTCCAAGCATATCCTGTGCTATTAGGTTATCCCCGTTAACTATGGCTAGGGTACCATCATCCATCACCCTCCATCTCTCACCCATTATCGTACTTATGTAACCTCTAAGTGTCTTCCTATACTCACTCACTATCATCTCACCCTCAATAAGCATAGCATTCCTATCACCCAAGCATATTGCTATCCCAACTCCAGATCTCCTTATCCTTGCACATGCATTGAGCATTAGGCTGAACTCCCTAGCATCTCTAAGCATGCTCCTCTTATCCTCTCTCAGTAGTGTATATACATAGCCTATCAACTCATCAACTATCATGTTTGCGTCCTTCTTGCCAGAACTGGATGGTGATGATGGTGATGAGGAAGAGAAGATGGCTATAGCATCAACTATCTTGCTCTTCTCCTCACTACTCATCTCTGCTAGAGTACGCCATCTACCATCATCCTTCAGTCTCAACCCTGTAGAGTTGAGCAGTGAATAACAGGAGTCAACGTTCCAAGTTAGCCCATCTATGTATGGGTAAGATGTGTAGGCTAGCGCTTCATGCACCGCTCTAGTCTCCCTCCCAACAAGCATGAGATCAAGATCTATGCTCAGTAACCCAAGTTCTCTAGCAGTATCTGCAACCTCTGCATTCAAGCCTAGCAGTGATTTCCTCTCCCCTTGGTCCTGCCTATCTGCAACCATGGCAACAACTGCGAGTGCTGATAGATCCTTGTTTGATTCATCTAGCGCATTGGCAACCTTGTATGCCATCGTACCAGCGCAAGCCTCCACCCCTCCATCTATACCGAACTTCCAGGCATTACATACCCTAACATCCTCGACCTCTTCTGGTGGGAGTTGGTGATGGTCTATAACAATCCATTCTTTGCCCTTACCCTTGCTGCCTATATGCTCATCTATCATCCCTGCTAGACCAGCACCCATATCAGTGATTATGTAGAAATCGTGATCCTCTCCAGCAGCCTTCATCAACACATTGGGGTTAAGATCACTCACAACTCTAACAAGGCATCTCCCACCCTTCCTCATTATTGCCTTGGCAATGATACTGCCAGAGACCAGACCATCAGCATCTGAATGTGTTACAACCATTATCCTCTTCCTTGATGCTATAGCATCATGTACCCTGCCAGAGAGTTCATGCAGGAATGATTCAAGGTTCAGATTAAGATTAGGGCTACTCATATCAAGGTTATCAGCTAACCTATACTCATTCAAGGCTTGCTATTACAGTCTTGTACCTCCAGTCTTGGGGTATCTTCCCTTCTCTCTTGTAGTACTTTGCTAGTCTATGTATCTTTGCCTCTATAAGCTCTAGAGATCTTATATTATTGCTATCACTCCTATGCACGTTGAGGTGCTTCTGCAGCCTAATTGCCTTCTCAAGCATGTTGCTTAGATCTTCAGGTAGAGTCTTTATACCATGCTCTTCCAGCACCTCTGTTATTGATCTGTCTATAACCTTCCTAACCAGAGGAACGCCATACTCATCCTTCAGCCTCAAGCCTATCTCGCTGGGTTTCAGTCCATCCTTTGCCATATTAACTATAAGGTTAACTATCTCCTCCCTGCTCATGTTAACCCATGGGGCATTCACCTGCATGGGTCTGATCGAGTGGGACTTACCCTTCCTATGTGCATGTATCCTAGCCATGCATAGACTCTGCAGGTGATAAATTAAAGTCTTTGCCCTGTATAATTTAAAAGGAAAGGGAGAAAGATTATATACATCATCTGCCCATTAAGACTTACATGAATAAGTTTGCACTTCTAGCGGTTGTGGCTGGAGTAATTGCAATGTGGGTAGGAGGTAGCTCAGTAGCGATGGCACAGCTGTATGGTGAGGGTGTTGGTGATATAACTGCTACACCAGAGCAGTTGGAGGAGTGCAAGCAGCTTGGCATACCAGAGTTTGCATGCACACAGCACTCCATACTAGCAAAGAAGAGGCTCACAACAGCACAGCAAGAGGGAGCATATGGCTCTGGTACATCAATGGTAGCAAAGACATTCGGTGAACTAGGCATATATGTTGCTGCTCTTGGTGCCATATTTGGAGGCATATCTGCAGCATTCTTTGCAATGGCACTAAGGAAGCCAAAGATACAGAAGAGCGCATAGTTGTAATACAACTCCCATCACTTTTTATTATTCTATACAACTTAGTCATACCGTAGTAACTAGTATTACAACCATCAAATGCCCATGCAGACAACATTTGTGTAGATACTGTATGAAATGATTGTATTATGCGAACGATGTAGATATAATGAGCAGTAATACTGTAACGCTATGGATGAATGATATCAGCGAATCACAAAGCGACTAAATTTTTTATAAGGCAAAACGGAAATGTATATATTCATGGTGTTAGATGATTATACTAATGGATCTTGCAACGCTGGCTATGGGTATAAAGAGCATAGTGCTGCAGATAGGCCCAGCATATGACCCACTCTTCTACGATGTGATGATCTACATATTCGGTACAATGATGTTCGGTATATTCCTGCTGAGTGTTATAGCATACTGGTTAAGGCACAAGGGTATAGGAGGCACTGCCAGAGAGACTTGGGTACAGGAGCTGGAGAGGTACTACGAGAGGGAAGGTATAGGTTTGTTGCCAGAGGAGAGGAGAAGGTAATATCAAGGCAGGTAACATCCCCTTTTTTATATTATGCTCATTAGATTGTCTTAAACTTGCTTAGCATGTGTATAGGCTGTATCATAGACAGGTAATACATACTGTAAATCTCTCAATATAGCCAGATCATACGACAGATAGTAACATAACACACTACAAAGAATTATTGATCTGATACGGGCAAGATCTTTAGTATAAACTGCTTGTTTGTAGATCAAACAAAAGAAAGGAGGGTATATGGTATGTATTATGCTGTTATATAACCTGCCATGGTCTTGTTGCGAATGTTATTGCTAAGCCTATGGCTATCAGTATGCTCTGGTATATCACATTGCCTACTGACATTGGCTTCATCGTTGGTTCTCCCTCTACTACTATTGTTGCTCCTGGACCAAGACCAGGTCCAACTGTGGCTACATTCAACTGTGTATGTGAATGATATGTTCCAGGCTCAAGTGCTGATAGGCATAGCCTGTATGGAACCTCTCCACCTGCAGGTATATCGAATACATTACCTGGAGGTTCCCTTGATATGAACTCCCATCTGTTACCTGCATTGGTTGACTCGTTGAAGAGGGATATCCATGCCCTAAGATCCTTGTTGACTTGGCTTACAAGCCTTCCAGTAACTATCAGTATATCCTGTCTCCTTGGGTCGCAGCCCATGGCATCTACCTGCTCAAGTGTCAACCCTGTTCTGTTTGCATACTCCTGCTTCGTGATAACTCTGAATGTTGAGAAAGTCTCATCCTCTATCTTTATGAACCTACTCTGTAACTGCGCCTGAACACCATGTGCAAACGCATCCTTCATCATGGGCGCAAATGAGCCAAAGACCAGTACTACCGCTACTGCAGTCAGCAATGCTACATGCGTTACCTTCATTATTAGAATCTTGTACTAACACAGATATATATTTTTACATTGGTGATCTACTTTTGATTTATATATAGATTAATATCTAATCATACTTATAAACAATAAATCTACTCTCCTAATGATGTTTATGTTATATTCAATTCCGTTGTTAATCATTTCTATTCATCATATTGACATCAGAATAATTCAGGATATGGACTCTTTTAATATGTTTTAATTAAGATAAAGCCTGTTAGCTTTAGGATATATACAGATTTCATTTGATATTTCCTATCATAAGGTAAATATACTGCTCTCTGGTAGCAGAAGATGAAGCGGTATGGCTCAGATGCCAGCACTACTACCAAAAGAAGTTGAGATGCAGAGGCTGAAGAAGATACTGATAATGGTCATAGTGATGGGTTCAGTTGCAGCAAGTGTTGAGGTTGATAACTTCGTAGATGGCTCACTTCATCAGACCAGTATAAGGGATAGCGCATTCACACCAGCACACTGGTGGCTATACTCCCACTTCGTAGCCCTACCATTAGGCTGGGGTGCAATAATGATATATGACAGAAGGGTGCCACTGATGAGGGGTCCAAACAACAGTGTCAACACTGGTATAAAGATGACCATCATAGGCTACCTAGGTACAATGTTCACAATAGGTATAAATGAGATGTGGCACTTCTGGTTCGTTGAGGAGGTATTCGCAGTTCCAAACCACTGGTCATTCAACATGGGTGTTGTTGTAGCATTCATAGGTGCCCTAGCCTATGTGGTTAGGCTCTACGTTAGGATGGTAGAGCTAGGAATGGAGACACCACCAAGCAACCCATACGTTGCAGAGATGTACAAGCTTGCACTAGAGGGTAAGCTGTACAGCAGAAGCATACCATAAACTGCACGACGTGTAACATAGCAAGTAAGGTAAACAAATTGCAACTGCCCTAATGGGCAACTCCTTTTCTTTTTTTATTACCTAGCAAGAGATCAAAAGTAAACTTTAATAATGCATATGTTTTATTATTCTTAATGTCAAAGAAAGAGGCGCCCAAGGATGAGATAGAGAGGATGATAGGCAAGAGAACAGAGCATATGAAGGGTTTGTACATAATTGGGGCAATAATGGCGTGGGCAGCAACAGCATTTGGTGTCTGGGTAGGGTTTACATACTATTCATGGGCATACCCATTCAGTTCTGGGATGTATGCGCTGACTGTGCTAACGGTCATAATTGCCTTTGGATTCATCTTCATCTGGAAAGTTGCCATGGAGAAGCCAGCCATCCCCTAGAATTATAAATATTTCTTAATTTTATTTTTATTCTAATAATTTATTAGCATTAACCTAGAGTAAGTTTTATATATATGGGTATAGTACATTATTCTAATGGTCTGGATTAGGCGCACAATACACTACCTGTTCATAGTGGTAGTTGCAGTGAACTCAACGCTGCTGACCATCAATGCTGGGGACTACATATTCTACTCTGACTGGATGTGGACATCCTTTGTGATCTTCAATCTGAGCCAGTCAACCATGCTCGTAGTTGGTGCCATATACTACATGTTATTCACAGGAGTACCTGGCACAGCAACTTACTATGCAACGATAATGACCATCTACACCTGGGTTGCAAAGTGGGCCTGGATTGGAGGATTAGGCTACCCATACGACTTCATGATAGTTCCAGTATGGATACCAAGTGCTATGCTATTGGATCTATCATACTGGGCAACTAGAAGGAACAAGCATGCAGCGATACTCATAGGAGGATCTCTAGTTGGTCTATCAATGCCACTCTTCAACATGATAAACCTGCTAACAGTGCATGATCCTCTAGAGATGGCATTCAAGTACCCAAGACCAACACTACCAGCATACCTAACACCAATCGAGCCTCAGGTAGGCAAGTTCTACAACAGTCCAGTAGCCCTAGCAGCAGGTATTAGTGCTGTTATAAGCGTTCCAATGGCAGCCTTGGGAGCAAAGCTGAATACATGGACGTACAGATGGGCCGCTGCGTGGAGCAAGTGGGATTAAAGATAACAATAATACCCACCATCTTTTTGTTATTTAATATAACTACTATTATTCTACTGTTATTCCATCATATAGAATAGTGTAGCATAGTTGATACCAGCACTACCACCAAAAGATGATATATGCATACTTATAACTCACCATCTCTACTCATAATGGAAGAGGATAACAAAATAAGAAATATAATAAATAAATAAGCCAGTTCTTTACCTCCTAGATCTTCTTGCAGATAGTACTATAAAGTACACTATGCCAGTGCCTAGACCAACTATCAGTGGTAACCCTGCAATTATCATAGAGTCAGGCCTACCCCATGTCTGGGCATATGCACTTGGCATAACTGCTGCTATTGCTGCTACAGCTACTATGGCTAGTACTGCAAGCATACTGTAGTTCTTCATCATCACATATACTAAAACTAACTTAAATATAACTATAATGGTTAGGTCAGATAGAATATGAGGGTATGTTTGTTCCAAGATGATAAATGTTAAATCTAACTTTATGGATTATAATGTTATGCTGCTCTACCTAATAGTAGGTGCTGCTGCCATGGGCACTGCTATGCTAACAGCATTCTTGATGCTCATACCCTACTCTAACCAGGATTATGCACTCGAGGTTGATGCGTTCAAGGATAGGATAGACGTCATGGACATATACAGGGTTATCATTACAAACACTGGTAGGAACGATATTACAAACGTTGTGGTTGATTATGGTACATACAAGGACTTCATACCAAGGATAAAGCCTGGAGAGAAGGTATCCCTCTCTCCTAGAGATGATGCAAACAAGGAGTACGTTGTTGTTACTGCAGAACCAAGCATACATATAATGAAGGAGTACAGGAGTATGCCCAAGGCTCCTGGTATGATAGGAGGGATGAGGTGAGGTTATTAATTAATTATATTCTGGAGGTATTACTGCTATGGAATGTGGAAAGGCACAATATGCCTTCATGGTGGTAGAATCGTAAATATGCGAGCGAGTACTTATTTATGTACATGAGGGTATACATAGGGACCCAAGGCTTCCCAGTCTCTAGCAGGAGTCATGGTTTGGAAGCTGGTTTGAAGAGGCTTAGCGAGCTTGGGCTCAACGCTCTAGAACTTGACTTCGCTAATAGCATATACCTTAACATGGAGGAGAGTAGATACCTTGGGAGATTAGCAGAGGAGTTGGGCATAAGGTTATCGATACATGCACCCTACTACATAAACCTATGCTCGGAGGATACAGATGTGATAAGGAGATCTAGGCGTAGGATACTCGAGTGTGTAGTGAGGGGAGAGGCTATGCATGCTGATATAGTAGCAGTACACTCTGCATTCTACGGGAAGAGGAGTAGGGAAGAGGCGTATGCAATGGTTAGAGCAGGTTACGAGTCCATAGTGGATGAGATGAGGAGCATAGGTATAAGGAATGTAAGGCTTGGAGCTGAGACCATGGCAAGGAAGAACCAGTTTGGGACACTGGATGAGGTATTGAGGCTCTACAAGGATCTGAATGGTTGGGTTAGACCATATGTGGACTTTGCACACATATTTGCTAGGAACAATGGCAGGATAGACTATGCACACATAATAGATAGATTGCTTGATGCTGGGTTAGAGTACATAAATGCACACTTTACAGGACTTGCAAGGAAAGGCTATAGATACGTTGATGTTCATAGACCGATAGGGGAGCCACAGTTCGAGCCATTAGCGTTAGAGATAGTAAGAAGAAGGTTAGGTATAACTATAATATGTGAATCCCCATTACTTGAGCTTGATTGTTTGAGGATGAGGAATATACTTGAGTTCATGAGTATGGAGTTAGGTACTTGATTGATTTGATTTAATCTAGTTGTATGATGTAATTATCTATACCTATCTAGCGAGATATAGGTATAGAGCAGATATAACACGATGGGAAAGAGTTATTATTGGCACAAACAAAATTATGCTATGCACTTTGAGAATCTGCAAGAGCCAGACCTTGCAGGTAAAAATCCAATAATGATGGCAGCTATGCAGGATATGGGTAATGTAGGCAGTATAGTGATAGACTTTATAAACAAGACACTCAAGACAAGACCGTTCAGGGTTGTACATGCACATTACCCTCCATATGTTATAGATAAGGGAGGATACATAGAGTTTGAGCAGGTTATGTGGGAGTATAGACATGCTGAGAGGATAATAGTATTTGGAGGTTCTGTAGGCCAGCCAGAGTCTAGCAGTGACCTATACATACTATGCCAAGATGTGATAGATGTTGCAAAGATGTACTCAGTGCAGTTCATGTATACAGTTGGTGCATTCCTCGTAGATGGAACTGTAGGCAAGAACCCTAGGGTTCTTGTAACCACAACAAGTCCTATGCTAACAGAGAGTATAGCAAGGGTTGGATTGTATCCTACACACGGTTCATCACTTATAACTGGATTCAATGGTCTCATACTAGGCTTTGCTAAGATGAACGGTATACATGGTATAGGACTCTATGGTGAGATAGACGATCCTAGGATACCACAGTATAGAGCAGCAAAGAATATTATACAAGCATTGGAGAGGTTAACCTATCTCAAGTTTGGTAACCTAGATGAATTGGATAGGCTTGCTGAGAGTATTGATGAGAACTTTGCAAAGAGAAGGGAGAGAAGAGATGATGAGGATAGGGATAGGAAGGGAAGAGGAGGAAGAGGAGAAGAAGGGGGAGTAATGGATGAAGATGATGATAGTGTGGTATAGATGATTTATACTAGTAGATTAATTAGTCAAGATACTGTTGCTATTGGCAGTATTATGCAGTCTATTGAATTCATCCAACACCTCCCTATGCTTTCTGCATAATCCTCCTCCATCTCTTATCTGAGCCCCTATGACCTCATCCTGCCAATGAGCATTATAAAGTATGCACCTCTTCTCATTACAGAATGGCGTATCATTCAATATGCTGTAGAATACTGCTTGCATCACGTATCCCTTTACTATGTCTGTTAGCCTTGGATCATCATGCTCAAGTATCATATCCTTGAATATGCTCTTGAGTTCATCCACGTTAATGGTTATTCCTTGTGACAAGTAATAGTAGTATAGTGTGTAGAACTCTTTTGGCTTTGCTGGTGCCTCAACTATTCCACTGATGCTCACTATGCTAGGATATCCTAGAACTACAGTGTTAAGATGGTATCTCATATCCTCTTCACTGTAAGTTGCTATCAACCTATCTGTCATGATTATATGCACGTTATCCAGCGAACTCTCCTCTACATCGATCATGCTAGAATAGATGCCCTGTAGACAAAACCCATCGTATACTGTATTGGGCTTAGGTTGAAGATAACCATCAAGCATAGACAATTCATACTCTATATCATCTTCGCTTATTAATACATTGGAATAAGCAGTCTCCCTGAATACATCATTAACCTTGCATCTAGCATACATCTTTGCAACATCACGCAGATCGTACTTGTACAATGCGTCTGCACCTCTACTCTCTATATTACAATTTATCATGCTAGTAAGGTAAGTAAGTATCGAATTGTAATCAACTTTGTCTGATAGCATGTAAATATATATATGCTTGAACCTGTTCATCCAAATTACCTAACTTTTATATCCTCTTCTACTTATTAAGAGTATGGTTAGCATCATATCATCAGTGGAGTTCATGCTCATGCTTACCATCCTATTAGGCTCTGCCATACTTGGTAGTCTATTAGCAAGGAAGGCTAGGCTACCATCTGTAATAGGTTTCATACTTGTTGGTATGGTTATAGGGCCACATGGTTTCAAGGTTGTTACAGATGTGCAGATAGTCAATCTACTAGCAGATATCGGTGTTATACTGCTCGTATTTGTTGTTGGACTGGAGTTGAATATAAACAGGTTCAGAAGGGTAGGAGGTGTAGCGTTAATCGGCGCTGTTGTTGAGATAGGCGTAGCGTTCTTCCTAGGCTTCATGGTTGCAGTTGCTATAGGATTCAGCAGTATAGAAGCACTGTATCTTGCAGGGATAGTAAGCATCACTAGCACTGCCATAGTGCTTAAACTACTCAAGGATGCTGGTATACTTCACACAAGAGAAGGGGAGTTCATAATAGTAGTAAGCATAGTTGAGGATATCTTCTCCATAATACTGCTTGTTATACTCCCAGGTATAGTGAAGAGTGGTACAGCAGATCTATTCAGTATAGGTCTCATAATTGGGCAGAGTTTAACATTCTTCATCATAACACTTGTTATAGGACTAAAGGCAGTGCCTAGGTTGGTAGAGTATGTATCAAGACTTGATCTGGATGAAGCTCCATTGCTCCTTGCTATAGTTATGGGCTTCAGTCTAGCATTGCTAGCAAACTATCTAGGTTTAAGCATGGCAATAGGCGCATTCCTCATGGGTATGATGATAGCCTCATCGCCTAGAGCAGGTGTGATAACTGAGAAGGTTGTACCATTAAGGGATCTATTTGGAACTGTATTCTTCATATCTATAGGGATGCTGATAAGTGTAAATGCAATACTGGATAATCTGATCATCTCTCTACCTATAGTAGTTATCGCTATACTAAGCAAGTTCATAGGTAACTTCATTGCTACAAGCATAGTTGGTTATGGTAGGGATAGCGCATCTACAGTTGGGATAATGATGATGCCTAGAGGAGAGTTATCGTTCGTGATGGCAAAGCAAGGCGTAGATCTCAATGCAACTAGAGAGGCTATAATGCCTATAACAACGCTCATCTCTCTAGCAAGCATATTCATCATACCATTATTTGCAAAGATATTACCAACCATAGTTGATCCAAGTAGCATCATACCCGTGAGATTGCTCAACATGCTGGAGGCTCCTGCAAGAGTTACACGAGGAATACTCCAGAATATACAGCAGAAGGATAGTGCATTGAGAATAGGAAGGATATTCTCAAGGCTACTGCTAAACATAGCAATAATAGTAGCAATGATAACAATAATACTATTCAGTGATGGTCTCATATCACTACTGTACAACACATTCTCTTCCCTCAAGATCTTACCTTACAGCATATTCAAGGTTGTGTTCATGGTTGGTGTAATAGCCTATCCTCTACTTAACATATTCGGTAGGGCAGGGGAGATGATAGATACCATATTCGAATCGATACAGAGGAGGATAGCAAGATATCCAGTTGTAACACGTAGGATGGATCACCTACATAGAGTGGTGAGGAACATAGTGCTTAGCATAGTAGTGCTTATCATAACATCATTCGTAATACCCTCTCTAGCATTTGGTAACATGGATATAATATTGCCAGCATCGATGATAGCAGTTGCAGTATTCGTATACCTCCTACTAGATACGTTCATAGTAGTTAACAAGAGGATAGAGAAGAGCCTTATCGATATATTGGTTAAGGAGAATGAGAATACATAACTTAGAAAGGGTTATTATGATATATACATAAGAACCATCTATACCATCAACCTATCTATCTATCCATCTTATCTGAACAATCTTACCAGTTTTACCATAAGATTTATAGCTATAAAGAATGCTACCCAAGCTATCATGGAGCCCATCATGGATGCTTGATACGCTTCTACTCCTCCTACTTGCAGTAGTTGATACTGGCTTGCAAATCTGGTTACTGAAAACACGATCTCTGCAACGGAGAATGTTGCAAAGAGCTTCTTCACATCCTCCTTTATTACCTTTGAGTTCCTCTTACCAGTTACTGAATCTGTATACCTGTTCCTATTATCAATGTAGAATAGTAGCACAAAGAGCGGGATGTACGCTACATACTCCATCATTAATGCAAGTATAGAGTTTGTAAGTTTATCAGCATAATGCTCAAGATGCATCTGAGAGATGTACGCACTGGCAAAGAAACCTCCAGTGCCAGATATGAGCAGGTTCTTGTTGAAGAGGATGACTTGTCTATACCGCTTGAGGAATTTATCAAATACTCCATTACCATACGGCCAGTAAGGCATAAATCTCTATCATATAGTCTCTTTTTAAATATTATTACGGTCTAGAACTTTAGGCTCCTGTACATCCTCTCAGCCCATTCTATAGCCTTCACTATATCCGTTGCATAGTAATCTATGTATGGAGGCGTTGCATCCTTTACACCCTCGCCTATATTCTTATCTCCATCATCCTTATCCTTATCTCTGCTCTCAAGTACTCTACCTCCACCAACCATAACGAGTATACTTCTCTCGAGACTCTCCTTTACAGATCTTATCAACTCATTCAATGTTGGGAGTTCATCCTTTGCTGCAGATATGTAGAGGAGGATCATACCCTTCCCCTTATCCCTCAATATCTTGTTGATGAATCTAACTAGATCTATGTCGAGGAAGAGTCCTGCCTCTGATGCAACATTACCTAATAGGAATGTATTCCAACCCTTTATGTAGAATGCTATTGATGCTGCCTTCATATTCATAACCTCTCTACCCTTCTCATGCATGCTTATGAATACAGCATAAGCATCCCTCTTCATATCTCCTCTAGCAGAGTTGAACTTTATTAGATCTAGAGACTCCATTGCCAGATTGGTAAGAAGTGTTACATCCATAGCATTCATCTTCCCTCTTATATACAACTCCCCAGCAGTGTTGATGGTTGGTATAACAACATCGCTCATCAACAGTATAGGATCTATGTTGGAGTGTATTGCATTAAGCAGTATGGTTCTGGCTCTATCCTCATCATACGCAAAGAGAGCATCCATGTATATCTGCTGTAACTCGAGAAGATCCTTGTTGTTCAGGTCTATACCATGCTGTATATACCATATGTTCACAGGACCCATACTCTTCCTCTTTATTATACCCATGGTCTCGAGTATGTTAAGGTACTTGGTTATGGTAACCCTGTTTATTCCAGTCCTCTCTGCTATCTCTATACCAGAGAGCCCAGAGTCTGATTGTCTTAGCACATCTATTATCCTCTGCTTGACCTCCTCAAGGGAATAACTCTTTGGCATCCTGTAGATATATAGCCTAACCGAGATAAAAAATCTTTATAGCATGATATAGAAAGGTTAGTATGATAACTAACTGCTGGGTGTATGTAATACACTTAACGATTAAATGCTAGAGTATTCAATGCTATACAAGTTGGGGTTAAAGGGCTACCTTGCAATATCAAAGTTGAGGATAGTTGCTGTACTGAATCTTGTAGCCATAACATCCCTTCTAGCAGCAAGTAAGGGGAATGTTAGTTCATGGGATGTAGCCTTTCTACTCCTTGCTGGGAGCATGGCATCAATGGGTTCAAGCGCACTCAACCATTACTATGATAAGGATATAGATGTCCTTATGCTTAGGACTAGCAAGAGGCCAATACCCTCTGGCATCATGAGGGCTGGGAATGCTCTAATCTATGGTTTAAGTATGAGCATAGCATCAGTAGTTATAGCAGTATTCACATTAAATATGATGGCAGCGTTCTTCATCGCTCTAGGCATACTCTTCTATGTACTAATATACACTGTATGGTTAAAGAGGAGGCATACATCCAACATAGTGATAGGGGGCTTTGCTGGCAGCTGTGCGTCATACGCTGGCTGGGCAACAGCAACTGGTAGCCTTGACCCATTGGGCTTCCTAGTTGGGCTCATAGTCTTCCTATGGACACCAACTCACTTCTGGTGTCTATCCATAGTTGGGAGGGAAGAGTACGCAAATGCTAGAGTACCTATGCTCCCTGTACTTGTAGGGGATAAGAGGGCTGCAATGTACATACTTGTGAATACCATAGTACTTGTACCATACTCCATCGCAGTAGCATTTCTAGGCTTAGGGTTAGTGTATCTGATAGCATCCATAGTTGCTGGTATGATGCTCCTACACTACAACCTTAGACTTGTTAGGAATACAAGCAAGGAGGTTGCATGGCGTACATACAAGCTCTCAAGCCCATACCTTGCGATAATATTTATAGCATTGATGCTTGACTCCATATACTATTATCCATTACCTATCCTAGCATCTCTCCCATGATTCTATACCACATACATAATATATTACACATGTGACTTTATATGCTAAACCTCTCCATCCCTCTCCATAACTGATTCTACATCCTCGCCTACCATCTCTTCCCTTCCCTTCCCTCCTCTCTCCCTCTCTTCAACCTCTCTAACCTCTATCCTCCTCTTATCCTTGCTTATCCATCCAACCCTTACAAGTCCAAGTATCTCAAGATCAAGCAGTATCTTGTTGAGTTCAGCCCTTGTGAATTCCAACCCTTCCTTGCCTAGCATATTCATGAGTTCTACATCGGTTATGCTCCTCGCACTCCTTATCTTCTCATATATTATATTCCTTAATGGAGTCATCATCTTATCATCATCATAACTTACCCATAGAATACCTTATCTATTGGTTTTGGCATGGCATAGGTTACATTCTTACTTATGCTATTGTACCAGCCCTCTATCTGGGGCGTTATCGAGGGCCTTATCTGCTTCAGTGCATAATAAAAGTCCTCACTGTCTATGCTCTTCCTCCCACTCCTCATCGCATTTATTGCTGCCTCCCTGCAGAGAGCGTTTAGATCTGCACCAGTGTAGCCATTTGTTATGCTTGCTATCTCCTCAAGGTTTATCTCACCATCTTGTATGGGCATCCTCCTAGTTAGTATCTGGAGTATCTCAAGTCTCTCATCCTTGTTTGGAGGTTGCACATACACTATCATATCAAGCCTCCCAGGTCTGAGCAGTGAGGGGTCTATTAGATCTGGCCTATTGGTTATGCCTATGGTTATAACACCATTCACAAGGTTATCCATCTCAGTGAGCAATTGGCTGAGCACTCTATCGTTAACCTCAGAACCCTCAGATCCTGCCCTAGGCCTTGCTATCGCATCTAACTCATCAAAGATGACTATGCATGGTGATGATGCTCTAGCCTTCTTGTATATATCCCTTATAGCCTTCTCGCTCTCACCAACCCACTTGCTCAGTATCTCAGGACCCTTGACCTTTATTGAGTTGGCATTGCTCTCATTTGCCAATGCCAATGCTAGGAGTGTCTTGCCACACCCTGAAGGGCCATAAAGCAGTGCACCTCTTGGCGGGGTTATACCCATCTCCTCAAACCTCTCAGGTTCATTCAATGCCTTGACTATGTTATCATAGAGTATCTTCTTTGCACCACCAAGCCCTCCAACATCATCCCATGTTACCTTCTGACCCTCAACATAGAACTCCCTCAGTGCTGTAGGTACTATCTCCTTCATAGCATCATGGAAGTCCTTATTCGTTACAACCATCTTCTCAAGCAAGTCTGGAGGTATGCTCTCACCCTCAAGGTCTATCTCTGGTAGGTATCTCCTCAATGCCTTCATTGCTGCTTCCCTGCATAACGCCTTGATATCTGCACCAGTGTAGCCATGTAACTCTGAAGCAAGCCTCCTCAGGTTAACACTCTCTGCTAGAGGCATCCCTCTTGTGTGTATCTGGAGTATCTCAAGCCTTCCTTCAGCATTTGGTACTGTTATCTCTATCTCCCTATCGAACCTTCCTGGCCTTCTTAATGCTGGATCAACACTCTCAGGCCTGTTCGTCGCTCCTATAACTATAACATTACCCCTATCTGCCAACCCATCCATCAATGCTAGTAGTTGTGCTACAACCCTCTTCTCAACATCCCCAAATACCTCTTCCCTCTTTGGTGCTATCGCATCTATCTCATCTATGAAGATTATTCCTGGAGAATTCTCCTTTGCCTCCTTGAATATCTCCCTTAACCTTGCCTCAGTCTCACCATAGTACTTGTTCATTATCTCGGGTCCATTTATGGAGTAAAAGTTTGCCTCAGCCTCACTTGCAAGTGCTTTTGCTATCAGCGTTTTTCCACACCCTGGAGGACCATACAGCAGAATTCCTTTTGGAGGCTCTATACCTAAGCGCTGGAATACCTCTGGATGCTTCAATGGTAGTTCAACTATCTCTCTAAGCCTCTCTATCTGCACTCTCAAACCTCCAATATCCTCATATGTAACCCTAGGCTTCTTCTCTACAGCAGTGCTCGATAGTATGCTTAGCCTCGTTGTCTGCTCTACCCTAACAACACCCTTTGGTGTTACCTTCTGCACCTTGAAGTCCATCGAACTACCAAGTATGACTACTGAGATCTCATCGCCTTCTACAACTGGTATGCATCTTAGTCTATTCTTAACAAACTCAGAGAACTCCTTGTCTATGCTCATCTTGAAGCTTAAAGGCACAAGGGTTATGCTCCTTGCTGCTCTAGCCTCAACCCTCCTAACAGTTACCATATCGTTTATGCTTACTCCAGCATTCTTCCTAGTCTGTCCATCTATCCTTATGGTATGATCATCTATATCATCATCGTTCCATATTATTGCTACAGTACTCCTCTTTCCTACAAGTTCCACAACATCCCCAGCAGATGCCTGTAGCATCTCCAACACGCTACTGCTAACCCTTGCTCTCCTCTTACCAACATCCCTAGCCTTTGCCTCTGCTACCCTCAACTGTATTGGTTCAAGTACGTGCTTCATAGCCTAGCTGACTCTCTACTCATGCTCACTACCTCAACCTCACCAACACCATCTATGCTCCTTAACCTCTCTTCAAGGGAATCAGTACTAGCAGTATCCTCATCCATCACCATATCGAGTATTAGTGCACTTATCCCAAATGCTATTGGTTCTTTGCTATACCTCTTAACCTGTATACCATCTGGCATGTTATCCTTAACCTTCTCTACCAGAGCATCAAGGTTAACATCAACGTCAGCAGGCATTATCTTTACCCTTGTGATCAGTCTACCCATACCCTTGTTCACCTACACAAACAGCACATGCAATGTGATGGTATGGTTATGGTCCTTCGAACCCACACTCCTTGCACCTGTATATCCTTGCGAACTCCCTGCATGACTCACACCTCCATATCAAAAACCTATTGCATCTTGGGCAGTTGAACTTAACGCATCTATCATTAGGCATTATCACTCTATTGCACGATACGCATGATGGTAATGCTATAGTCCTCTGTGACATGAGTTGCTACCCTAGCAGATCTAATTTATATCTTTGCAACGCTAGCAAGAAACCTTCTAAACTCGCTCCCAAGCATGGTCTTAACTATACTCAAGCCATCCCTACTCACGAGCATCCTTGCCATAGCAGAGGAGTGGAAGTCAAAGTCACCAGATACTGATATCTTATCGATCTGTGATCTAATGGCTAGCAGTATCCTCTCTATGGCCTTGTTATCAAGCCTCTCAAATATTCTTCTAAGCATGATCATCCTCTCAAACTCCTTACCAAATAGGTCGAGCCATCCATCCTCATACCTGTTCAGCATGTTGAGGTTATTATATGCTAGTGCATCTGCTATAGCATTACCAGCAAGGACTCCCCCCATGCCAGATGTGTATATTCCTCCAGCAGTTGTAGGCTTTGCTTGACCAGCAGCATCACCTACCATTACAACCCTTCCCCCATTACTTATGAACGGTCTCTGTGGCCCATCAACCCATATTGGTGCGAATACCTTCCTTAGTACAACACACCTACTACTACTACTAACATAACCATCACCATTGCTATTACCATCATCATTACCACTATTACTACTACTGCTGCTGTTATGATCATCTCTTAACATCTCCTTCATTACTATGAACTTTTCAAGCCTATCCATGACGTTTATACCCTTACCAGATACACCTACCCTCCCCCTCCCTTTACCACTAGGTATTATCCATGCGAAGAACCCTGGATACTTCTCTTGGTCTATGTAAACCTCAACCCTGTCAGCATCTATCCAAGATGCAGAGTCAACCTCATACTGTGCAGATGGAAAGAAGCCCTTACCACTACTTGCAGGTACAGAGCACCCCCTAGCATCTACAAGCACTCTACACTCTATAGCACCCCTGCTAGTATCTACCTTAACTTGCTCACCCTTAACTGCAAATGATCTTGCCCTACACATGAGCATGATATCAGCACCATTCCTGCTAGCCTGTTTTGCAACATGCTTGTCTAGAGCCCTTCTATCTACTGCTACTACATCTTGCCTCTCAGCATCTATGCTTATTGTTGTGTTGAGTACGCTTACAGTTGCATGCCTGATCCTACTTAGTATGGTGTACTCATCTATACCCAATGCCTTGAGTGCATTCCTGCTAACTAAGCCTCCACAGTGTTCTGGTGTACCTATCTCAGCATCCTCCTCAAGCACAAGCACTGAGAACCCCCTCTTTGCTATCTCCCTTGCAGTGAGTAGCCCTGCTATGCTACCTCCTATAACTATAGCATCATGTTGCACAGGAAAGATGATATCCCTATCTATTTAAGCTTGAGTGGTGTATGCTATGATAAAACAGGCTATAGTAGTTAGGCGAGATATACATATGGGTACTGGGAAGCTTGCTGCACAGGTTGCACATGCTGCAGTACTTGGTGCAGAGAAGGTTAGAGCAATAAGGAGAGAATGGTTTGAGTCATGGATGGTGCATGGACAAGCAAAGATAGTGCTCAAGGTCAAGGGTAAGGATGAATTGATGCAAGTAAAGCGCAAGGCTGAATCTCTTAATCTACCAGTTGTTCAGGTTGATGATGCTGGACTAACACAGCTTGAGCCTGGAACAACAACATGTATAGCAATAGGCCCTGCTCCAGCGGAGATGGTGGATAGGGTTACTGGAGAACTCAAGTTACTCTAATCATAGAGGTGAGTTGGCAGATGGGGTTAAGGGATGAGTGGAGTAGTATAATAAGAGTGCTCAGGGAAGTAATCCCTGTATATGATAGGGTTAACAGGGTTATCTCTCTGGGCAAGGCAGAAGAGATGAGGATGATAGGCATAGTTGAGGGTATCAAAGACGGTTACCTTGTGCTGGATGCTGGCTCTGGATTTGGTAATATGAGTAAGAGTATCTTGAAGATATTCCCAAACGTTAGAGTTGTTATGCTAGACCCAATAGCAGAGATGCTTCATCTGGCAAGTGAGAGTATGGCTGAGTATAAAGATAAGGATAGGGCATCATTCGTATCTGGCATATTTGAGTACATCCCTTTTGATGATGGTAAATTCGATGCAGTAGTATGCGGGTACTCATTCAGGGACGCTCTGGTCATGAGCCATGCTATAAGAGAGTTCCATAGAGTGCTTAAGGATGATGGCAGACTTGTCATAGTTGATATAGGTAAGCCAGATGCCCCATTGGTTAGGCTTGGGGCATCGTTATACCTTAGGTTCATACTTGCCATCCTAGCATTCTTTGCTGCTGGAAGACTTGGGCTAAAGTTTGCTGCAATATACGATACATACAAGAGGTTGCCCAAGAACTCAGAGTTACTTGCAATGCTAAGAGAGCGGTTTAGTAGTGTCAAACTTATATCAAGGATGCTTGGCGCTGTTATCATACTCATAGCATCCAAGTGATGTATGGCAGTGGTAGCAGGATGAGAGAAAGGGAGTAATAATATATACAATCCTCTAACCGTATCCATGGGTAACAGTAGAGATAAGAAGGAGAATAATACCAGTATGACGCTACTCCTCTACATCTCTGCACTCTCCATGGGTATAGCGTATGGTGCCCATGTACCATTGGTACCAGTGTTTGCTAGAGATGTTCTTAATGCAACATATACGGAGGTTGGTATGATAGGCATGGCTAATTATCTACCTTACGCATTCTTCCCTCTCATAGTTGGCCTGTTACTAGATAGACTGAACAAAGGAAGTATGCTTCTAGTAGGGGTGAGCATGGCCCTAGCATCTATAGCGATGTTGAGCATATCAAGGAGCGTACTCGATCTTGCACTGATAAGAGCGTTCTCTGGCATAGCACATGCGTTCTTCTGGCCATCTGCAGAGGCAATGATAAGTATGAGGGGTGATGATGATGAGCATGGCAATGATGATAGAAGCAGTAGTACTAGTAAGAATAAGAACGATAACAGTAGCAACAGTAACAGTAGCAGTAGTTTAGATACAGTAAGATCTATATCAAGGTTCACTATGGCATGGGTCTCTGGCTATATGGCAGGTCCACTGATAGGCTCATCGCTATTCCATCTAGGATACATTCAACTATTCATATACTCCTCAACGATGATCATACCAGCACTGATATGCTCTATCATCTTACTATCAAGAAGGTATGGTCAAGGTTCCATGCCAACCGATTATAGGAGCATGAATGGGAAGGAAAGGGATAGAAAGAGGAAGAAGAGGAGAAGCAACAGCAGTAGTAGCACAATGTATCTAGCCCTTATGAGCATGATCAGGGGCAGGGTTATGCTAATAGCAATGATAATGTACTATAGCGCATCATTTGCAATACTGCTCTCAATAGTGCCAAGTTACATGAAGGATAATGGTATAGATGAGCAACTCATAGGTTTGCTCTTCTTTATATTTGGGATAGCAAGGTTGCTCACCCTATTCTCCATCCAACTCTTTGCAAGGTATGAGCATATAAGTATAATCATCGCTAGTATTGCAATAGCATCATCCATGCTCATAATGTATATTACACCAACATCGTACCACTTTGGTATAGCACTGCTAGCATTAGGCTTTGCCTTCAGCATCTACTTCCCTATAACACTTACCATGCTTACACGTAATGTACCTAGCATGATGATAGGCAGTATGGTAGGGCTATACGAGACCATATTTGGGGTAGGATGGGCACTAGGGCCAGTAGCCTCTGGCATAGTTGCTGATACATTCAGCATAGATGCCCCCTACCTTGCTATGTTCTTGGTTGGTGTTGTCATTATACCTCTCTATATGGTACTTCGCTTAAGGGCTGGAACTACTACTGTTACTAAATAATAACATGGCATTACTATTAGGCTATACCTGTGCTTATTGTGTATATCTCTAATCTAATAATAATAATCATTGCTATCGCTATCACTATTGCCCATCCATCTCTCCCTCATGTACCTGAACCTTATCTCTCTGTTGCTGAACTGCCTCCTTGTCCCTAATGCTACACCACCAACTATACCTGCTTGGTAGAGAGCATAGAGGAGTACCTCAAACTCGGATGGCTTGTAGTCTGAGAATACAAGGGCAGAGGTTACGAAGGCCATTACAATACTTATTATAAGCAGGAAAGATCTCCTGTAATCCCTGATCCTTAGCATGCTAAGCAAGGCAAATATCAGTATGCTGAGAGAGAATGTTAGTAGTGTAGTAGGATTGCTTATATCTATGAACTTGCTTATCATGGCAAAGCCCTCACTACCATTCAGTATTGGAGGAGTGTGGATCTTCTTTGGGCTTATGAACCTAATCACGTTTGCAATGGCATTTAAAGCAAACAGGGCAAAGAGCATTATGGATGCTACTCTAGTATGGAATGTTAACCTTGGGAACCTCTCAACTATAGCCTCTCCTATTATAAGACCTTGAGTAGTGCCTATACCTATAACCATTGCATATGTTAATGGTGCCAGAGCCTCTGCTGCCTTTATCACTATGGAGGTATCGAAGTATTGAAGGAAGGGTATGTATATTATCCCTAGGATAGGTATGAGCATCACAATCACAGATCCAAAACTGCTAATTGCAATATATACGATAAAGAGTACCAACTCTAACCTGGCTGTCAGGGAAGTTTAACCAAACTACTGCTAACCATCGATCATTCATAACCCATAACGCCTCTTCCTACTCTGGTACATCCTTATCGCTCTCAGTAGATCTATCCTCCTGAACTCTGGCCATAGAACATCTAGGAAGACCAGTTCACTGTATGCAGACTGCCAGAGCAGGAAACCACTAAGCCTAACCTCGCCAGATGTTCTTATTATGAGATCTGGCTCCTGTTTTGGTAGATCTTTGGTGTAGAGATGCTCCTCTATAACCTTCTCATCTATCCCATCTGGCTCTATCTCTCCTCTCTTAACCTTCTCTGCTACCCTCCTTATGCTCTCAACTATCTCTCCTCTCCCACCATATGCTACTGCCAACGTTATATAGTAGCCATCATGATCCTTTGTAGCCTCATAGAGTCTATGTATCTTAACCCTTATACTCTCAGGCAGCATCTCAACCCTTCCTATGGCCTTTATCCTCATCCTCTTCTCATACACCCTTGGATCATGGTAGAGGTTATCCAACCTTGCCTCAAGTACCCTGAAGAGCGATTCAAGATCTTCCTTGCTCCTCCTAAGATTCTCTGTTGAGAGTACGTAGAGGGTTATCTGCCTTACTCCAATATCCATACACCACTCAACAGCCTTGTACACCTTATCTGCACCCATTGCATAGCCATCAAACTTATCCAGCATGAATGATTCAGACCATCTCCTATTCCCATCCATTATTATCCCGATATGGTTGGGTATCCTGCTAGGATCCAACTGCTTCTCCAGATACCACTCATACACCCTGTATGCTCCAGTGATGTTGAGTAGATACCTTATTATGCTTATTAGTATATGCATAGCATCTCTCTTCCCCATACTATACAAGCATGGTACCTCTTGCAAGATATTTATACAATTGTAAATAATAAAGCATTCCTACATACATGATGGATGGATGAAGGATAAATATGATACCGTTAATGCTACATGTTATGATCAAGATAGAGAATTGTGCATTTGATGATACCCTGCTGTATGATCTTGAGAATCTTGTATGGGTTAGAGTGGAAGATGGTAAGGAAGGAAGAAGAAGGGTAGTTGGAGGTAAGGGAGTAGAAGGGGAGGGCAGCTATGGAAGTAGTAGTAGTGCAACAGGAGGGGGGACACTCAAGGTAAGGTTAGGGATAACAAGCATACTTGCATATGTTGCAGGTAGGCTTACCAGCGTAAGGATAAGACCTGAAGGCACTGAGGTAGAGAAGGGTAAGAGCATAGCAAGCATAGAGAGTTTAAAGTACTTTGGGGTAGTGAGATCTCCTCTTAAAGGCAAGATAGTCGAGATTAACAGGTTAGTAGCAAGTAAACCAAAGGTAGTTAACGACCATCCTTATACTGATGGCTGGATAGCACTGCTAGAAGTTAATGATCATAATTCTAAAGATCTTAATCTACTGGAACCAATAGACAAGTGCGGGGATAAACTTGCTGAGAAGATAAGAGAGATGCATGTGAGATGCTTCTCTGCATTCCCTGACCATGAGATGGTAGAGATAGGGGTTGAGTGTGCTGCAGTGATCCCAAAATTGGATGAGTTGATAGCAAGGGTAGAGAGGGGAGATGTTGTGCATGTAGTATCTGATGATCCTACAGCGGATATAGAGATTGTGAGATGGAGCGAGGAGAGAGGACAGCAATTGTTGGAGATCAGGAGGGAGGATCCATTGATACATATGCTGGTAAGAAAGGTCTGACCGTATACGGTATGGTATATTAGGGCATGATAAGGCATAATAGGGCAGATCTAGGCTCATAATGGCAATAGTTAAATATGCTTTTATATCATCGTTCCACATGGTTACAACAGAGTATGTAAAGGAAGGGTCTAGGAGTCTGCCATTACCATTAGTGTATAACAGGTTAGCACTAGAATGGTTAGGGATGGTGAGCAGTATACTGAAGATATCTGATACTTATTCTAGCATATTCTATAAAGCCCTCATGATAGTTCTGCAGGAGGATGATATAGGTAGAGGTAAGGAGAATTCATACATGAGACTACTCAACATCATGGATGCTATGCTTGATGAGGAGTTGAAGTCGGAGAGGTTTGCTCATATGCTCGCTGACTACCTTGACTCATGGCTTAGCATACATGCCATGCTTAAGAGGCTCTACCCTGTAAAGTATTACAATGCAATACTTGAGGATATCCTTGCAGAGCAGTTCAGATCATACACAAGGATGCTCTCATTCATGCTATCAACACAGGATCTACCAATGGATGCAAGTAGTTACGATGTTGTATACACCAAAGGAAAGGCTAGGCTTCTACACTATAAAGGTAGTGATGATGGAGTAGTGAAGGGAAGAGAGAGACACCCTGTACTCATAGTCTATGCTATGATAAACAGATACCATATAATGGATATAAGCAGGGATAAGAGTGTTGTGAAGAGACTCATGGATGAAGGGCTTGATGTCTTCTTGATCGATTGGGGGCATATAAGCTATGATGATGAGGATCTCTCGCTTGATGATTACATACACGTACTGGATGAGGCGGTTGATAGGGTTAGAGCATTAAGCAATAAGGATAGGATATCGATGCTTGGGTACTGCTGGGGAGGGATAGTATCACTTGTATACGCCTCGCTCTACAAGCATAAACTTAACAGCTTAATAGTCATGGCAGCACCAGTAGACTTCGATAAGGATGATGGCATACTTGCTGTATGGGCTAAAGCAATAGATGCTAGAAGACTTGTTGCAGAGTATGGGCATATGAATGGACAGGCATTGGATACAGCATTCCTGCTCCGCAATCCTGTAAGATATACAGTAATGAAGTATCTTAACCTCTTCAAGAGGATTAATGATAGGGCATTTGTAGAGACATTCTATGCTGTTGAGAGATGGCTTTACAATACACCAGATGTCCCAGGAAGGTTCTACGAGCAGATAATAGAGGATCTATACAAGGGTAATGCGCTTATAAAAGGCATGCTTGAGGTGAATGGCAAGAGGGTTGATCTGAAGAGTATTGATATACCGCTCTTAACTATAGTTGCTGAGAGTGATGATCTTACAGCACCAGCATCTACACTTGCTGTAAATGATCATGTCTCAAGCAAGGAGAAGAGGGTTATGAGCATACCTGGAGGGCATGTTGGTCTATGCATAAGTAGCATTGCACATAAGCAACTCTGGCCAAGTGTTGCAAGATGGATGGTGGAGAAGGCTAGAGGGGAGGAGGATAAAGGTGCAGAAGGGGAGAGGAGAGGGAAGACAGTAGGTGTACAAGGTGTATCTTCTACAGGTGGTTCAGATGGTTAGCGATCTCTCAGCCTACTTTAGCCCAAGGAGCATAGCTGTGATAGGGGCTAGCGATGAGGAAGGTACTGTAGGCTGGAGGCTCATGAAGAACCTCATGGAGTATAAGGGTAATGTGTACCCAGTAAACATAAGGAAGGATGAGGTTCTAGGTGTAAAGGCTTACAGGAGTGTAGAGGATATACCAGAGAGTGTTGATCTTGCTGTTATAGCAACACCAGCACCAACAGTACCAGGGATAGTTGAGCAGTGCGGTAAAGCAGGGATGAAGAACCTCATCATAATCTCTGCAGGGTTCAGAGAAGTTGGTGAGGAAGGCAGGGCACTTGAAGCGAAGATAATAGAGGCTAGGGATAAGTATGCTCTAAACATAATAGGGCCAAACTGCTTAGGCATAATAAGGCCTAGCAGTAACCTTAATGCAACATTCCTAAGCAGGATACCAAAGCCAGGGAACGTTGCCTTCATCTCCCAGAGTGGTGCCCTTGGCTCAGCGATAGTAGAATGGGCTATAGATGAGAGTATAGGGTTTAGTGCATTCATCTCCGTAGGCTCAATGCTTGATGTTGACTTTGGAGACCTTATAGAGTATTTAGGCAAGGATCCAGAGACAAAGAGCATCCTCCTCTACGTTGAGGGGATAAGTGATGCAAAGAGGTTCATAAGCGCTGCAAGGCACTTCGCTAGGACAAAGCCAATAATAGTTGTGAAGGCAGGCAAGTTTGCAGAGAGTGCTAGAGCAGTACAGTCGCATACAGGCTCCCTTGCTGGTGAGGATGTTGTGTATGATGCAGCATTCAAGAGGGCAGGGGTAATAAGGGTCGATGAGATATCTGAACTCTTCAACTGTGCTGAGGCTCTAGCAAAGCAGCCATTGCCCAATGGACCTAGACTAGCAATAATAACAAATGCTGGAGGACCAGCGATAATGGCTACAGATGCATTACTGGCAAGTGGGGGAAGGTTGGCAGAGTTGAACCCTAACACTATAGAAGAACTCAATAAAGTGCTTCCAAAGCACTGGAGCAAAGGTAACCCTATAGACCTAATAGGGGATGCAGATGCATCAAGGTATAGAAGAGCATTAGAATTATGCTTGAAGGATAGCAATGTTGATGGCATCCTTATAATATATACACCAACCATGATAGACTCTACAGAGATAGCAAAGACTGTTGTTGATGTATGTAAGAGTAGTAGTAGTGATGGTGGCATAATCAAACCAATCCTTACATCCTTCATGTTCCAGCATGAAGCAAACAGGATACTCAATGAGAGTGGCATCCCTACATACGATACGCCAGAGCAGGCTATCAAGACATTCATCTACATGTACCAGTACAAGCATAGGCTTGAGATGCTATATCAGACACCTGAAGCGCTAATAGACTTCATGCCACCAAAGAGGCCATTGCTAACTATGGTAAGGAATGCCATAGCAGAGAAGAGGAAGGTTCTGGATGAGGTTGAATCCAAGGAGTTCATCTCATACTACAACATACCTATTGTAAGGACCCTAGTTGCAAGGAGCGAGGATGAGGCAGTAGCACTAGCATCAAGTATAGGCTACCCCGTTGTACTCAAGATCTACTCAAAGGATATAACACATAAGAGCGATGTGGGAGGAGTAATACTCAACCTTAAAGATGAGGATGAGGTTAGAGAAGCGTACAACAGGATGATGCAGAATGTCAAGGCTAAGATGCCAGATGCAAGGATAGATGGCGTTACAGTCCAGCCTATGGTAAGGATGAAGGGTGTAGAGGTTATACTTGGGGCAAGGTATGATCCAATCTTTGGGCCAGTGATGCTCTTTGGCATGGGAGGTGTAGGGGTTGAGCTCTTCAGAGACTTTGCTGTAGGGCTACCGCCACTAAACCAAGTCCTTGCAAGGATGCTTATTGAGGAGACTAGAGTATACAGAATACTCAAGGGCTACAGGGATATACCAGCAGCAGATACAAGAGCATTGGAGCAGTTGCTTGTATCATTCTCTCAGATGCTCATAGACTTCCCAGAGATAGAGGAGGTTGATATAAACCCCTTGCTTGTTCATGGTAAGGACATAATTGCTCTAGATGCAAGGATAGTTGTAGATGAGACAAGGGCTAGAGCAAGAGAGAGCAAGAAGGATCATGATCCCTATAAACATCTAGTGATAAGCCCTTATCCAAAGAGGTACGAGAGGTTATGGACACTCAAGGATGGTAGGATAGTGCTCCTCAGACCAATAAAACCTGAGGATGAACCTCTCTGGTTCGATATGTTTAAGCATCTCTCAAAGGAGAGTGTGTATCAGAGGTTCTTCACTGTAATAAAGGATACTCCTCATGAGCAGATGGTAAGGTACTGCAACATAGACTATGCTAGAGAGATGAGCATAGTTGCTGAGTTGAGCGAGGGTAATGTGAGGAGGATAATAGGTGTAGCAAGCCTAGTCATAGATAGTAAGAGGAGTAAGGATGGCTATAGAGAGGGTGAGATAGCAGTTATAGTAGCAGATCCATGGCAGGGTCTAGGGCTGGGTACAAAACTTGTGGATTATATACTTGAGATTGCTGAGGATATGAATGTTAAGGCTGTTAATGCAGTTATGCTTGCAAATAATGCTAGGATAATAGATCTTATGAGGAGAATGGGCTTCAGGCTTGAGACTCTAGATGAAGGTACACTGGTAGGTAAGCTTGAACTAGTCTAAAAATAAGTGATTGTTATTGTATTGTTAGCATCTTCTTTACTTTACTTTACTTTTTTTACTTTACTTCTCTATAGGTAGCCCTACAGCGTTGCCCCACTCGCTCCATGAGCCATCGTAGTTCTTCACATTTGTATAGCCTAGAAGGTACTTGAGCACGAACCATGTATGCGATGATCTCTCACCTATCCTGCAGTATGTTATAACCTCCTTATCCTTGGTAATACCCTTGCTCTCGTACAACTTCCTTAACTCCTCAGCACTCTTGAATGTTCCATCCTCATTCACTGCTTGTGCCCATGGTATGTTTATTGCAGTAGGTATATGCCCTCCCCTCTGTGCTGCCTCGGTTGGGTACTCTGGTGGAGCAAGTATCTCACCAGTGTACTCCTTTGGTGATCTAACATCTACAAGCACCTTATCCTTCATACCAAGTATGCTCTCAACGTACTGCTTGAATACCCTGATAGTTCTATCTGGCTCTTTAGCCTTCCAGTTACCTTTAGCAAATTTTGGTACATCCTTTGTAACGGGCCTATCCTCCTCAAGCCACTTCTTCCTACCTCCATTCATAAGCCTTACATCCTCATACCCATAGTACTTGAAGACCCAGAATGCAAATGCAGCGAACCAGTTGTTGAAGTCACCATACAGCACCAATATGGTATCGTTATTGCATCCTGCCCTCTGCAGTAGATCCTCGCATGCCTCCTTGCTCAGTATATCCCTCCTCAATGGATCGTTTATATCCTTCTTCCAGTCGAAGAGTACAGCATTTGGTACATGTCCAAGCATGTAGTTTGATGTTGGATCATAGTCAACCTCTGCTATCCTAACCTTTGGGTCGTTGAGATGCTCCTGCACCCATTGCGTACTTACAAGCACCTCAGGATGTGCGTAGCTCATGCCATTATACTCGGGGCATAATATTTAAAGATTTGAGGCCTTTAGGGTTTATATCTGCACATATATATGCGCATATATGACCAAGGTTATCTCGCTATCTGGAGGTTTATCAAGCCTTGAAGAGGATGAAGGGTAAGGATGAGTCATTCTCATGTAATACTAAGGCTCATAAGGGAAGCAACAAAGAGGCCTTTATCTTTGCTGGTAGATGGATGGGCAGTGATATATATCTTGTATTCAATATGGTCATTAATGAGAGGGAGGAGGCTTCATCAAGAGAGGCAGAGATGCACTGATGGTATGCCTTGATACAGATGTAATAGTTGCGCTCCTTAGAGGAGATGAGAGAGCGTTAGAGATTATAGATAGGTTACAGAAGAGTAATGGAGTACTCAAGACAACAGCAATTACAGTATATGAGTTGATCAAAGGTGCATCCATCTCAGCAATTAATGATGATACAAGGCTTGTGATGGAGTTGCTATAATATCACTTCCTCTAGATCTTGAGGCATATAGGATGGCTGGGCTTATATACGCTCACCTTAGAGAGGAAGGAAAGATGATAGGCGAGTTTGATATATTGATAGCGGGGATAGTGAAGCATAATAAGTAAGTGCTTGTAACAAGGATATACACTTTCAGGATATGCCAGATCTTAGCATAAAGATATGGTGAGTGCAGACTAGAGTAGACTCTCTACAACATTATCAAGACCCTCATCATAACCAAAGCTTACATGCCTTAGAATACCATCTCTATCTATAACTATGGAGGATGGGGTACCTTGTAAGGCATACTCTTCAAATGTTAACGGTGTATACTCCTTGCTCTCTAGATACTCCCTTACCCTCTTTATAAGGAGCAACCTTCTAGCATCCCCATACATACGGAAGTCTGGTATCCTCTCCTCTATGTAGTTTATAACCATCTCATCCGTAATCTTGCTATTGTTCTTAACGAGCATATCCATTGCTAGTGGGAATGGTATCTTGTATGGTAGTGTACCATCGCTGTTGAGCATACTATATTGCATGAGCGTTCTATATGTCTCGCCTATAACCTTGCCAGTACCTACTAGTAGTTCAAGGTTCTCTAGCGTATTCTTATCAAAGTCCTCGAATGCAGTCGCTAAACCTATAACCCTTACACCATCCTTGCTATACTTCCTGTAGATCTCTATAGCCTTTGGCAAACCATAGAGGAAGCAACCTGGGCAGTTTACCTGAAATACCTCTACAAGAACAACATGATCCCTCTCCTTATCTATGTTAGTTGGCAAGCCTTGGACCCACTTGCTTACCTTTAGGTTTGGTGCCTTCTCACCTATCCTTGCAACCATATAGCCTGTATTTGTGTACCTACTTAAAATCATTGCTTAGCCTATTCTGGATAAAAAAATTATATTTTCTCCTCTATATATTCTATAATTCATGTTATAGAACTATCTTCCATATGTATTTAT
>JACAFJ010000008.1 GCA_013538675.1 Candidatus Nitrosocaldus tengchongensis | reverse complement strand
AAGAAGATTATACTATAATCAATCATTTGGTTAAATGG
Organism: Candidatus Nitrosocaldus tengchongensis; assembly: GCA_013538675.1. GTDB lineage: Archaea > Thermoproteota > Nitrososphaeria > Nitrososphaerales > Nitrosocaldaceae > Nitrosocaldus > Nitrosocaldus tengchongensis. The sequence goes on along the minus strand of JACAFJ010000008.1, from coordinate 45,761 downwards.
TATAAGACGCTAGATATTATGCTCTGCTAATTGTATTGGTTTTTAACTAACCTTATTCTTTCACTACGACATAATGACTATGGATAAGCATAGTGATCTGAAGGATAGGTTATTCTGGATTGCTAAGGAAGAGGAGATAGTGCAAGGCAAGACTACAGATGTATACTTCCTCTACACACAGCAGGTTCTAAAGCATACTAATAGAAACCCTAGAGTTACCATAGAGGTATTTGCTAGGCATCTCCCACTAGAGGGTAACTGGGGTATAGTGCTTGGCATATACGAAGTGGCAAAGTTGCTGGAAGGGAGAAAGGGTGTTAACGTAAAGGCTATGGATGAGGGCGAGATCTTCCAGATCTCATCAACAGTTTATGAGCCAGTGCTCCAGATAGAGGCTGATTATGCTGATATTGCTACGCTAGAGAACCCAATCCTAGGATTCCTATGCTCATCATCTGGCATAGCAAGCAAGGCAGCAAGGGTAAGGTTAGCAGCAGGGGATAGACTGCTCTTCTCCTTTGGCACAAGAAGGGCTCATCCTGCTCTAGCACCAATGATAGAGAGAGCAATATACATAGCAGGGTTCGATGCTGTATCCAACATGCTTGCTGGTGAACTCATGAATATAAAGCCTATAGGTACCATGCCACATGCTCTCATCCTTGCATTTGGGAGCCAGAAGGATGCTTGGAAGGCCTTTGATTCTGCTATGCCAGAGGATGTGAAGAGGGTAATGCTTGTAGATACACTATACGATGAGAAGGCTGAAGCAATGATGGCACTTGAGGAACTTGGTAATAGGCTCTATGGTGTTAGGCTTGATACACCATCCAGTAGAAGGGGTAACAGGAGGAGGATAGTGGAGGAGGTTAGATGGGAGTTGAGCATAAGAGGAGGTAGAGATGTGAAGATCTTCGTATCTGGAGGCTTGGATGAGCAAGAGGTAGCAGAGTTGAGGGATGTGGTTGATGGCTTTGGTGTTGGTACAAGTGTTAGTGCTGCTCCTCCTGTAGACTTTTCATTCAAGGTTGTTGAGGTCGATGGTAGAGCAATAGCGAAGAGGGGTGATATGGCTGGTAGGAAGCAGGTTTACAGGCTAGGCTATAGGGATGTTGTTACACTTGCAGGGTCTGAGGCAGCAGCAAGGCTTGAAGAGCAGGGTTATAGAGCACTGCTCAAGGATATCATCGTTGATGGTAGTATTGTACAGGGGTTCAAGAGCATAGAGGAGTTGAGGTCTGATGTTATGAGTAGGTTGAATGAACTTACAAATGCAGAGAGAGGTGTAACATGGCTTGTCTAGATAGACTAGATGTAGTGAGCCCTCATGTGTATGCTGAGGATATCAACATACTCTGTAGTATAGTTGCAGTGTGGGCATATGAATAGACCTTGAGTATTATGATACTTATCGCCCCTCTCAGTTACCTTGCTACTACCTTCTATGTAGATTGTAACCTCTCTCTTATCAACATGCATGTAATGGTTGATCCCTCTAATGCTCATGAATGATCTTATGCTTGAGCATACCTCCTTCTCTACATCTATATGAGCAAGTTCATCAAGCACTATTCTATCATGCTTGAGTACAGGTATAGCAGGAAGATGCTCAGCAATGTATGTAGCAAGGTCTAGCATGAGCCTCTTATCCTTGAAGTTGAGGATTATATTGATCATAATCGATCAATCATCAATCTATTGGGGTAACTGTAATGCTTACAATCTTATTATAACTCAACATAGATATCATCTCCTCTAACCTCAACCCTATACGTCTCAAGCCTGACACCCCTTATATGATCCAGCAGCCTCCCATCTCTAACATTATAATGCCATCTATGCATGAAGCATTCTAGAACCTCGCCCTGAAGGATACCATCTGCAAGAGGTGCATCCTGATGTCTACAGTAAGCTTCAACAGCATAGTAGTTGCCATTAACGTTGAATACTGCTATATCCTTGCCATCTATACTGAACTGTCTGCCCCTGTTGAGGGGTATCTCATCCTTCTTTGCTACCTTGAAGCGTGGCATATACAGGGAAGGTTTAATATGTACAGATACTAAAACCATTCGCATGCCCAAGGTTGCAGATCCCAAACTTGCAGAGAAGGGAAGGTTAGCGTATGAGTGGGCTAGTAAGCATATGCCCATACTTGTTAAGAGCATAGATAGGCTAAAGGATGAGAGACCATTGCATGGCATAAAGACAGGGTTCTGCCTTCATGTTACAAAGGAGACATCTGTGCTTGTAATGGGTGCAAGGATGCTTGGGGCAGATGTAAGCCTATGTGCAGCAAACCCATTGACTACACAGGATGATGTTGCAGCATTCCTTGCTTCTCAAGGCATAGATGTATATGCATGGAGGGATGAGAGCATGGATGAGTACTACTCTTGCATAAGATCTGTCTTGAGTAATAGCCCTACTACAATTACAGATGATGGCTCTGATATGCATATACTCTACCATAAGGAGTTGAAGGATAAGAGCAACTACACACCTCTAGGTGGTACAGAGGAGACAACCACTGGGGTTATAAGGTTGAGGGCATTGGCATCTGAAGGGAAACTAGCCTATCCTGTTATAGCAGTTAACAATGCATATACAAAGCATCTGTTCGATAACAGATATGGTACAGGACAAAGCACGATAGATGGTATATTGAGAGCAACAAGCATGCTACTTGCTGGCAAGGTAGTAGTTGTGGCAGGGTACGGATGGGTTGGCAAGGGTATAGCGAGTAGAGCAAGAGGCATGGGTGCTAGGGTTATAGTTACAGAGGTTGATCCAATCAAGGCTTTAGAAGCACATATGGATGGCTTTGCTGTAATGCCAATGGATGAAGCATCAAGGCATGCTGATCTAGTAGTCACTGCTACTGGGCAGATAAACGTTGTTAGACAAGAGCATATCAAGGCTATGAAGGATGGTGTAGTGCTAGCAAATGCTGGGCACTTCGATGTTGAGATCGATGTTAGATGGCTAGAGAGCAGTGCTAGGGAGAAGAGGGTAGTTAGGGATAACCTTGAGGAGTACATTATAGATGGGAAGAGCATATACCTAATAGGAAGGGGGAGGATAGCGAACCTTGTTGCTGCTGAGGGGCATCCACCAGAGGTCATGGCTCTATCCTTTGCAAACCAGTTGCTCTCGATAGTGTACATAGTGAAGAGTCATGACAGGTTTGAGAAGAGGGTTTATGGTGTGCCAGAGGAGATAGATAGGCAGGTTGCAATCAATGCTCTAGAGGCTATGAAGATAAGGATAGATGAGCCAACAGAGGAGCAGTTGGAGTATGCTAGAAGATGGTTATAGATAGATAAATAGATAATAAAGAGGTATCATATGGAAGAAGGATAATGATAGTCAAGAACATAGACCTAAGAGATGGTAAGGGCAAGGTGTACCTAATCGATACAAATGCTCTGGGGAATGCGAGGGCAGTAGCCTGCTACCTTGTGGTTGATGCCAATGGTAAGGTAGCGATAGTTGATACAGGGTATGCATCGAGCATAGATGAGTTGATCAGATCCCTCAACACACTGAATATAGGCATTAAGGATATAGATTATATAGTGCCTACGCATCTACACCTAGACCATTCTGGTTCAACTGGGCATATTGCTAAAGGTAGCAGTGCTGAGATAATTGCCCATACAAAGGCTATAAAGCATCTAATAGACCCAAGTAAGCTCATCGCAAGTGTGAAGCAGGTATTTGGAGATTATGCTGATCTCTTCGGCTATCCTATAGCAGTTGATCCAAAGAATAATACAATAACAGGGGTTAATACTGGAGAGGAGTACATCTTGAGTATGGGGAGTGTAGAGTTGAGGTGTATGACTGCTGAAGGACATGCTCCACACCAGATAGCAGTATATATCAACAATGGGAATGAACCTATACTTATAACTGCAGACTCTGTTAGCATGCTATATCCAGATTACCCATGCTATATACCCACTACTCCCCCTCCAGCATTCGATGCAGAGCAAGCAATAGCAACTGCTGAAAGGTTGAGTAGGCTAAATGCAAAGATGCTACTCATGCCACACTTTGGGATAAGCACTGAGCCAGATACCGTGTTCAAGGAAACAGTGGAGAGTATAGGAGAATGGGTTGGTATGATCAGATACTTACTGGATGAAGGTTATGCTCAAGATGCTATAGAGGTTAGGATGATAGAGCATGTTAAGAGCAAGAGCAAGGATAAGGGCAATGGGAGGGAGGATGAACCTATACCTGCATATGTAATCAACTCTATAAGGAATAGTGTTAGGGGAGTGATCAACTACTTACACTAGATAGTAGATAGATTGATGTATCAATGTGTGTATGTATGAATGTATGTATAGATAGGGTTTGGTTTATTTAATGCATGGAGTTTAGACTATGTATGAGTAACAGTAGTAGGAATAATAATAGGATAATAATAACAAGTGCACTACCATACGCAAATGGAGAGATCCATCTAGGGCATGTAGCATCAACCTACCTTCCAGCAGATATAATGACTAGATACCTTAGGCTCAAGGGTTATGAAGCATACCATGTATGTGCTAGTGATGACTTTGGTACACCAATACTCATAAGGGCTGAGCAGGAAGGTAAGAGCCCAGAAGAGTATGTGAAGTACTGGCATGACAGGGATGAGCAAGACTTTAGAGCCTTTGGAATCTCATTCGATATATTCCATAACACAAGTTCTAGAGAGAATGTTGAGTTTGTTCAGAGGGTATTCCTAAACCTGTACAGCAAAGGCTACATATACGAGAGGGAGGTTGTGCAGTACTACTGCCCATACGATAACAAGTTCTTACCAGATAGATATGTTATAGGTAGATGTCCATACTGCAATGCAGATAACCAGTACTCAGATGCATGTGAGAGCTGTGGTAGAGTACCAGAGCAGATACTAGAGCCTAGATGTGCGATATGCAAGAGGGAGCCAGTAAAGAAGGTTAGTAGACATTACTTCTTCAGGTTATCTGCATTTGCTGATAGGCTCAAGGCATGGCTTAATAGCAATGAGAACCTGCAGCAGGATGTTAAGAATTACGTGCTTAGATGGATAGAGCAAGGTTTGCAGGATTGGGATATAACTAGGGATATAACATGGGGTGTCAAGATACCCCTTGACGATGCTCAAGGTAAAGTGCTCTACGGCTGGTTCGATAACCACCTCTGCTACATCTCAACTGCACTACTCCTAGCAAAGAAGATGAAGGGCTTGATAAGCGATGATGATGAATGTGATTATATGGATAGAGAGTTCTGGAACTCCAGCATCATATACCACTTCATAGGCAAGGATATAGTATATCATCACTACCTATTCCTTCCAGCGATGAGGCTTGGGGATAGCAACTACAAGTTACCAGATCATATCCCTACGAGGGGGCATCTTATGCTCCAAGGGCAGAAGATCTCAAAGAGCAGGAACTGGTACATAAGCCTTAGAGAGTTCATTAACATATTCGATCCCGACTACCTTAGATTCTATCTAGCGTTGATAACGCCTTACAGCCAAGAGGATCTGAACTTCGACTGGGATGAGTTTGCATCCAGAGTAAATAGTGAGCTGATTGACAACATAGGAAACTTCATAAACAGAGCATTGAGTTTTGCTAGTCGGTATGGTATAATCGAGGCTAAAGAAGGTTACTATGATGATAAGGATAAAGAGAGCATAAGGGAGATAGAGAGTATTGCATATGATGTTGGCACTCTGATAGAGAGGAATGAGTTGGATAAGGGTTTAAGAAGAATACTAGCATTTGCATCACACTTCAATCAGTACTTCCAGAGCAAGGAGCCATGGTCTAATGTTAAGAGCTCTAACAAGGAGGATCAGATTAGAGCGTATAACTGCATATATATATCTGCTAACGCTGCATACTCCCTTGCAATACTACTTGCACCATACATACCATCATCAGCAGAGAGGATATGGATGCAGTTGGGCATGGACGGTTCTGTGCATAAACAGCAGTGGGATAATGCATCTAGGCTTATGATAAGAGTAGGGCATAAGGTTGGAAACGTTAAGCCATTGTTCAGGAAGATAACTAGGGAGGAGGTTGAGACTCAGAAGAAGAGATTAGGCAAGCATGGTGCATGAATGATCTTTAGGCTAGTGCGTATCTTGCTAATCACAACTCTATGCCCAGCCTCATCGAGTCTTCATCATACACCTTGCCCCTCATCATGGCCTTGACCCTCTCAAGATTAGCCTTATGCTCATCACTGCTAACATGCTCCTCTACCATGCTATCATCTATCCCAAGATTGCATACGTTGCACTTTACAATCATTGTACTTCTAACCATCTAAGGTTTAATGAACTTTTATTTACTACCAGAATAAGGTTCATACATGGAGAGGGCAGTTATCATAGGTAGGTTCCAGCCATTCCATAACGGGCATCTCATACTTGCTAGGGAAGCGCTCAAGGAGAACGATGAACTGATAATAGCAATAGCAAGTGCACAGTTCAACTACCTTGAGAAGGATCCATTCACTGCTGGCGAGAGGGTATGGATGATACATGATGCTTTAAGGGATGAGCGTATTGATGGGATTAGCATGATTGAGAGATGCTATGTACTCGCTATACCAAACGATGAGAATAATGCTAGATGGTATGCCCATCTCAGATCTTATCTTCCTCCATTCCATCTTGTGTATACAGGGAATGAGTATGTTGCTATGCTCCTGAGCAAGGAGGGGATAAGGGTCGAGACACCATCACTATTCAATAGGGATGAGTACAATGCTAGCAGGATAAGGGCTCTTATGCTTGAAGGGAAAGAGTGGAGGCATCTAGTGCCTAGAGCAGTTGCAAGGATAATAGATGAGATCGATGGTGTTGAGAGGCTAAGGATAATTGCTAGGGCTGAGAGTAGGCCTCAGGAATGGTAATTTAATTAGTAACAATTACCTATAAAGGAGTGTGGATAAGGTTAGAACGTGTCCAATCTGCCCAGCATGCAATGGGAGGAAGTTCAGGATCATTGCTAGATATGAGGATGGTAGTGTAATGCTTGAATGCTTGAGATGCTTAAAGATGATAACTATACTATCTTAATTTGTTATATGTTTCCTACAGCTCATGGGTACGATACTACTCCCTGAGAGACTTTATTTAGCTGTACCAGAATCTGTATTAACATAGAAGTACTTTGATATTACTATTAATATTAGCCAAGTATTACCTAAAGAATTCTACTATGAGTTCAAATTTTTCCATTTTCTGAAGGGATTTTGCCCTTAGTCATCTCAACAAATATATAAAATATGATATCTCCTATCATCAATACATCGCAATGGGAGTATACTTATACCATTCAACTCTGGCTTGCTGTTATAATCATATAACACATTAGTCATACCTTCTTCTTTTTTGCATGAACATCTTCTCACATACCTGCTTTACACCTATAATCATCAGAACTTGCCCGCTTTTCTTTAGCAGTCCTAGCAATTGGTATTAATAGGCTCTACTGCTATGCTATGACCATGAAGACAAGTACGACAGGATCAAGCAGGGCAGCAAGGCAGTGGGCAGATGACCAGGTATCTCTTGATGCAATAAGGAATGAGACTGTAGCAGTTCTGGGCTATGGTATACAGGGTAATGCTCAGGCAAACAACCTAAGGGATTCAGGCATAAATGTGATAATAGGGTTAAGGAAGGGCAGGAGTTATGAGCAAGCACTAAAGGATGGGCATGACGTTAGATCTGTAAGCGAGGCTGTCAAGGCTGCAGATATAATAATGGTCCTCATCCCAGATATGGAGCAGGCTAGGGTATATAGGGAGGAGATAGAGCCATATCTCAAAGATGGAAAGGCTCTATGCTTTGCACATGGTGCTGCTATACATTGGAGATGGATTGTACCTCCAAAGAGCGTTGATGTCTTCATGGTTGCGCCAAAGGCACCAGGGCAGAGGCTAAGGGAGCTCTACCTTGAGAACTTTGGTACCCCAGCACTTGTAGCAGTTGAGCAGGATGCAACTGGAAGAGCATGGGATAGATGTTTGGCAGTAGCAAAAGGTATAGGATGCACAAGAGCAGGGGTTATAGAGACTACATTTAAGGAAGAGGTTGAGACTGACTGGTTTGGTGAGCAGGTTAACCTCTGTGGAGGTGCGCACTCACTCATACTTGCTGCATTCGAGACGCTGGTAGAGGCAGGTTACAAGCCTGAAGTGGCATACTTTGAGTGCTTGCATGAACTAAAACTCATAGTTGATCTAATCCAGAGATACGGGATAACTGGGATGTATGCTAGAGTAAGCGAGACGGCAAGGTATGGAGGCTTGACTAGGGGACCCTACGTTATAGATGCAAGTGTTAAGGCAAGGATGAAGACTGTGTTGAAGGATATACAGGAAGGAAGGTTTGCTGAGGAGTGGGTAAGCGTATACAGCAAGGAGGGCAAGGATGCCTTTGAGAAGTACATTAGAGCGTTAGAGGAGCATGAGATAGAGAAGGTTGGGAAGAGGATTAGAGCCATGATATGGAGAGAATGAAGTACAAAAAGAAGAAGAAGGTAAAGAAAGGGACCTTTATTTTTAGATCATCCGTTTGAACCTACTCCATAGAGTCCTGAACTCCTCCTCACTTATCCTATCATCATATAAAGCATCGTCTAGAACATCTAGGAACTGCCTTACAGTATGCAACCTCTTCTTGAATGCATGGTATGAGTAGATGCCTACTGCTCCACCTGCTAGCATAGGGAGCATATATGTAAGGGCTGAGAGCAAGATATCGATTGATATAGCATCAATCATACTCTATCTCCATCATACTGGTTATAAGTTAAGTAAGGTTGATCTATGCTTATATGCTAATTCTCTTTACCATTCTTATCCCTCTTCTTATTACCCCTTCTTGAGAGAAAGTACGCTTCGTAAGTGCTGCCTATAGCGACCATCACAAGTATTATGATTACTGCTATTAACTCTATGCTCACAGGTAATAGTAGTAGTATGCAATGGATAAAGTAATTTCATCATTTATTAGGAAGGCTATACGGTGGCACAGCACACTGCCTTTACCCTCTCCTCCTCCTCCTCTTCACTACCTCTTCCCTGATGAACTCTATTATCCTGCTTAGAGGTGTACCAGGACCAAAGTTTCCAAGTATCCCTTCCCTCTCTAGTGATGGCTTATCCTGCTCTGGTATTATCCCTCCTCCTACTAGCAGTATATCATCCCTACCCTTCTCCTTGAGTAGTTTAGCAACCCTTGGGAAGAGTGTTAGATGCGCTCCATTCAAGAGGCTCATAGCTACAGCATCCACATCCTCATCTATGGCCATCTTCGCTACCTGCTCTGGAGTGCAGAATAGACCAGAGTATATAACCTCCATACCAGCATCCCTAAATGCTCTAGCAAGCACTAGAGCACCTCTATCGTGTCCATCAAGCCCTAGTTTGGCTACAAGGATCCTTATTGGCCTCTTCTCTTGCTCCTGCCTCTGCATAAATATAGCACTGCTAGATAGTATATATCTCTTTATTAGTATGATAGCTTATCTAATGTAAATAAATAAATAAACTTAAATCATCAATGCTTGTAATATTGGTATGCTATACCTAGTGATAGATAAGGTGAAGATGAACTTTGAGCCAGTGGATGTATCATTGGCACAGTTGAAGATGCTTGCACAGACGTTCAAGATGTATGAGGATTACAAGGCTTCAGGGAAGTTGAAGGTTGCATATGCATTTGCAGATACCCCCGGAGGGATAAGCATATGGGATGTTGAGAGTAATGAGGAGTTGCAGAGGATACTCTTCCTCCTTCCAAGCATGCCATTCATGGAGAGAGAAGTGAAGCCATTAACTAGCATGGAGAGTGTTAGTATGATAGTGCAGGAGTTGACAGAGATAGTTAAGAGTATGCCAAGTAAGCCTAGTATATAAGTGCAAGAAGAGGAGATGGATGAGTGAGAGCAGTAAACGTATATAGAACTTTATTTTATATAAATATGCCAGTAGTCTATCAATACTCTTATATCTAGTGCTGTTGCTGTCCTTGCATTCATAACAGAGAATGCTATATGCAAAGGCCGTAAGGGTATATTACTCGTTGCTCTATACCTCATCTCACCATTCATGTAGAACTCTATTGCATCTATACTCCATACTATCCTGAAGAGATTGTATAAGTTGTTTCTGCTTACCCCTGTGCTTATTATGGTTGTACTTCCACTCCCGCTCTCACCTGCTCTATGCACAAACTCATATCCTTGCTTTGGTGATGCAGAGTTATCCCCTCCATCATACCTCAATGCTATCATAGGCATGCTGGAGAATGCATCATGACTGTAAACCCTCTCTGAGAAGAGTCCTATGCTGAGCCTCTCCCCCTGCTGTGCTGTATTCAACTGCTTGAATGCACACTCGAACACTATGCTTGTTGATAACAGCACTGGGGTGATGGTGTATGCATGGCATCCTGCTGCTGCAATCCTCTGGGGATATGTTGCTGATAGGAAGAGTGCATGCTGCCTTAACTCATCATTCCCATCATGTATCTTAACCTGCGCATACGAGTCTGTAGCATATGTGTAGTAAGTGCTTAATGGCGATATGTTTATAGAACCTCTATTGAAGTGATCTAGTGCGCCATAATAACCATCAAAGAATGGATAGTTACCTTCCGCATCCATTATATTCATACCTGCTCACTAACTGACCTTCAACCCTACTTGCTATCAACCATTCATGAACCAATACTCATCCTGTATCTTATCATCACTACTCGTATCGCCGTTATTATTGCTACTACTATTATTACTAGCTATCCTAGAGTTATCAACAACCTCTACTTGTATGTTGAAGTTCTTCAACAGCAGATTCATGAGTATTAGAAAGAGATCATTGCTGCTACTTGTCCTTATCTCATACAGTAACTCCCTCTTGATATCACCATCGCTCCTGTATACCTTAACCACCATGCTCATACCTACCACATCTCACTCAACTGTATAATACCAGTAATCAACTGTATTGAATATGCTGGTAGTTGTACCACTAGCATTGTATACAGCAGCAAATATGTTTAGTGGTGTAGTTGGTACATTGTTTAGACTTGCTACTTCAGCATTATCAAGCATAACCCTTGCATTACTACTACTCCACTCTATCCTTGCTGTATGCCAGTTGGTATCAGAGGCTTGTGTTGTGCTTACGTTAGAGTCTGTACTACCATTACCCCATCTAACCTGAAAGTTGCCTGTACCATCTACAGCAACACATACCTTCCTTATACCATTTGCAAATGCATCCATACCTGCTAGAGCATCTATAAGCCCAAATGCATGCCTTATACCATTTGCCCTACTCATTAACCTAAACCTGATCTCAACTATTGCCTTGCTGAATACCCTGAATGCATCCTGAAGCACTGGCCTAACTGTGAAGTTAACCCTCCAGAATGCACTTGCACCATTTGCAATGCTCCCTCCAGCAGTAACAGCATGGTTCCTAACGTTGATATCACTGCTCTCTATATACGCACTACTTGCTATGTAGAGTTGTGGTAATCCAGTAAGGTTTAGGTTCTCCCTGTTGAAGTGATCCCTAGCCTCGTACAAGCCAAAGAATGGATAGTCGTTGCTCTTAGAGCCTAGTAGTGGTATCCATCTTGTATTGCTCGCATCCCTAAGAAGCAGGTACTTCATGCTTGGATCACTAACCAGTAGCCCAGCTTTTGGCTCTAGGTTCGCATATGAGCCTATGAACATGTATGCTAGATCTCCCAAGGCTCTCCTATCAATTATTGAGGATATGGATGTTGAGGATGTTGTAACCTCTGCTATCTTTATGGAGTCCTGGGGCTTTGCTCCATTCGTGTTTGTAACGAACTGCCAGTCCAATGGCTTTCCTTGCGCATCCTTTATTAGTCTAACAAAGATGTGATTAGTTGTATTTGCCTGCATAGTTAGTTGCTCACCTGCATCACTCTCTAACGCTATGCCTTGTATGTATATCCTGCCAGGGTTTACAGTTATAGTTAGGTTTGAGGACTGTGTTACTTGAAATCCATGATCTACATAGTCTACAGCGAATGCTCCTATATACCTGTACCAATCAGAACTCTGTATAGCTCTTCCAACCTTTGGTATTGTGTATCTAGCCATATGCTAACACCTCATGCAATAGTTATACTCCATGATATAGTTGCAGTATTACTGCTGCCCTTGTTCATCTCTGGGTTTATAAGTGCTCTAGCAACTAACCTATTATCACTACTGAATAATCCTATCTCTCTCCACATACCAACCATCTCTAGAGTGTCTATGAATGTATCGAACCTTGCTTGGTTCATATTTGCACTTCTCATGGTAATTGCCTTCCTTGCAATCTCCTGCTCCAATGCTGTATCCGATACTTGAGGTTGAGTATTGCCAGAGCCTACAGCAAGGTATGCTATCTCCACACCCTTCTCTGCAAGTATATCTGCTATAACCTGCTTACCTGTAGCAACTACAAGATTATCAAGGATGAGATGCTTTATTCTCTTAGAGTTGGAGTAAAGCGCTATCTCTACCCTACCCTTTATGCTTAAACCTGTGTTATGAGTATGATCCAAAGTCATGATTCGTTGAGTCATACCTATACTCAACCCCTGCAATGCTAGTTGAACTATTATCACTAGCATTACATGAATCATCAGATGCTCTATACACATTAAGGATGTAGAGTAACTCTCCCTTCCTCCCATACCTCTCTCTAGCAAGTTCCTCGCTCAGCCTCTTAACAAGGTCTTCTATACCTGATACCCTTCTGAGATCTCTGAAGCTCATCTAATCACCAACCAACTAAATGAATCTTATACCCTTTATAGTGAACTTGTAGTTATAATCCCCTAACCCTTGATCGAATGAGTAGTTTATGCTAGTAACATCGAATACAGCATCTAAACCATTCCTGCTATCTACAACTCTTACAGCATCTCCAAGTCTAACTATTGCATCTGCTGGTATGCATATCATGCTTATGATCTGCTTGCGTCTCTTTGCTATATCCAGTTGGCTCTTTGTAAGGGTTATAAGCTCAACATCCTCTATAACAGTTGGCCATGATACTACTGCTTCCCTCCTTCCATAAGCATCTATACTTGCCTGATCCGCCAATGGAGTTAGTAGCCTCTGTGAGTAGTATAGTCTGTAGTTGAATTGGTAACTGCTATTCTGCACTACCCAATTAATACCATCACTAGAGTATGCATTTATTCCATTGCTCCCATTATCATGGTACCATGCATATGTATTGTTTGTATCGCCCTTTTTGAATAGTATAAGCCAGTGAGGTGTATTAACATCTAGATTATCTTCGCCAACATCAAATATAATCCATTGTCCTTGTGTATTTGAGTTTATACTTGCTACTGCTTGATGGTCCTTCCTGAACGCTTTTATCAAAGCCCCTTTAGGCCTATTGTTACCATCATCAAGCCTCAACTCCCCTTCAAGTGCAACTGTTGGGTTACCAACCTTTGCAATCCTAACGGCTATGTACTGCAACTCTCTCTCAACACCAACCATGTTTATCTTCACTGCCCTATAACTTGTGAGGAGTTCGTATGCATTAGATACCTTTACCTCTTTGCTTATCTTTGGCTTATTTCCTCCAAGCCCGTATATTATATTCTTAACCTGTTCTATTGTATCTTCAAGTGTATACTCTACTATATGCCCAACCCTGCGAGGATCATCATCACTGCTTAGAGTATCCTTGAATACTAGAATGTTTGAGTTCGAGTTTATACCTGGTTGATGGAAGTGTAACTTACTGTCACCATCAACAAAGAATATGTATCCAGTCATCTCTGCAAGTTCCTGTAGAGCATCTAAGGCAGGTCTGTACTGCATTATGTAAACAGGTATCGTTATACCAGATCTCTGCACATATATACTAGCATCTATACCCTCATCCTTGAGTGTTGCTATTGGTATTGCGCCATCAACCTTTGGGTATGCTGTCACATCCTCTACTATACGCTTAACCAGATTGCTTGCCTCCGTACCATCATCAGTATTATCTGCAAAACCATCCTCCCTTATTCTCTGCCTTGCAACTATATCAACTATCCTCTGAACCAACCTAGAACCCTGGCTCCTTGCAATGAACTCTGTTACTATTGAAGCTCTGCCATAATCCCTCTTCCTACTCTCTATTGTACCAGTGAATACCTTACTACTCATGTTGGTTTTGCATAGCCAGATATCTATTCTTGATCCTAAATCTATTACACTGCTACTGTATGAACCTTCTATGCTTAACCTTGCAGTACTCGGGTTTGAATCAACGTTAAGTTCAACATCTAGGGTTAGGAGATTGAAGTCATGTATACTGGATAATGGATCGAAGAGTTGGGTATTGTTATCTCTACCTATCATAACTTTTGGTAGTAATGGGTTCAGATTATTACTCATAATAATGCACCTTCTTCCTAACTAAAAGTGAAATATCCCTATCCTATCTGCAATCTCATTGCATATCATGTCTGCAAGTTGCTTTACTGCTACTCTATCAGAGCCTATGAGTGATCCTACATTTATGTTTATGACTATGCTGTGATGTGTATTTGCACTATTAGTACTCATGCTACTATTCAGCCTATGCAATGGTCTAACATATACATATTCAGCCCCAGCCTCTCCAGCAAGGAAGAGTGTTGGTTTATTAACTATAGCCTCTATACCATGCTGTAACGGTATCGCTGAGCCTTTAACTGATAACCCTCCAGCACTACTCTTGCTAGATGATGAAGAAGATGAAGAGGAGGAAGATGATGATTTGCTAGTGCTATATGCTGATGTTGTTGAATATGTCTTTATTGAACCTGAACTTGGGATTGAAACTGAAGGTGTTGCACTAATCCTTATACCCATCAATCCTAGAAGTGCATTTACTGCATTATCCACAGTACTGATTATACTTGATATCTGAGCAGTTATATAACTAACAAAGTTTGGTAGTGTTGTTGTTACAAATTGGGTTATTGCTTGTGGTATGCTATTAGTGAATAAACTAACTATAAAACTACCAAAGGATGTGAACGCATTTATTGCAGAAAGGGCAAATTCTGTAATCAACTTACCTGTGTACGATAATCCATCTGGAAGAGTCTTTGTGAAGAATGCTACAATACTTGAACCAACAAAGTCCATAGCACCTTTAATGTTGAAGAGATTTGAATGATATGCATATGCTAACAAGCCTATTGCTGCTACTGCCCCAATTATGATTAGACTTGCAGGTCCAAGAGCGGTAAGCATTGTAAGCATCGAGCCTAGTGCTGGGAGTGCTGATGATGCTATTACCCCTCCCAAACCTCCAATAGCAGATGAGAACCTTCCTAGACCCATGACAGCGAAGCCTAGAGAACCTGCTATATTTGCTACTCCAGACAATGTACCTACTATAGAGTTGAGTCTATCAGCATCTGCATCCTTCATGGCCTTGTTGAGCTTGTTCTGAGCCTCGTTCAACGCTTCTAGAGCCTGTATAGCCTGAGGGCTATTTGCACCGAACTGCTCAACAGCGAGGTTATAGTTACGCTGGGCCTTCTCTAAAGTATCTTGAGCATCAGTCAACTCATTAGATCTCCCAATCATAACCAACTGTATGATGTTTATTGTATCCAGGGTACTCATAACACTCCTTGCTACACTTGACATCCTACTGAATGAACGCTCAACTAGTGTAAGGTTTGGATGCATTGCTCTGAAGAGGTTGTTCTGCAACCTTATTGCACCATTCAGTGTATTTGCATCTCTATTAACCTCTCTCAACTTCTGAGCGTATTGGTGTGTAGTTAATTCCCCTCTCGCAAACTGTTCATTTATCTCTTGCAGTCTAGCCTTGACATCTTGTGCTCCTTGAACTTGCAAACGCCATGTTACAGGGAACTCAGCCATAAGATCTCACCATATATGCTGATGCATAGATTGTATCATTATTAAATGAATGATAACTATGCTTATTCATTAGCATAGAATAAACAGTAGTGAGTAGGTTATAATATATTTATCTAGCAATATCTTCATATCCTTGTATGAGGATGTCAGTAAACCTTCCTGCTTTGCTGCTTATTATTGGCTGGAATATTGGATGAGCCTGTATTTTGCTGGTACCAAACTCATGGAAACCAGCGTGATTTGATGTAGAACCTATTGTTACGAAATCATGTCCTTGTTCAATTATACCAGTGCTATTCAGTAACTCACCGCTACTTATATGCCCTTGCTTTGAGTTACCTTTAGAATCGACCCATGTACCACTCGTCATATTCTCTTTCACATCACGCACTATATCATCTGCTAGAGCGATCAGCATAGCCTGTGTTGCACTCTCTACATTAAGTGCAAGTGTATTACCTTTTGTTATAGCGTTCCTTATACCAAGTTCATGCAGTGTTATCATATCATATTAATTAAAATGAGATGTTAGTAGTTATTTATTTAATGTTACAAACTGCCTCTCCTTGTTCTTCACATCATTTGCAATAGCTTCTGTCTCTGCTATTGTTGTAAGGTATACAACGTCTCTCTCCTTCATATCCTCATACTCTTTATACGTTATATTCACTATACCTGCCTTGATAAGAGAGTAGAGTCTTAGCATATCGGCAGTGTATGGATCATCTATCTGAAAGTTATCAGTTAAGAATACTTGCATTATATTCATCCTCATCACAAAGGGATACTCTTGTTCCTCTCTATAACCTGAAGGTAAAGTCTCTCAGCATCTCTATAATGCATATCCTCTAGCTCCTTAACTGTTACACCTAGACATCTACCAAGTATATCTGCCCATAACTCAAATATTGGATCAAAATTCCCCTTCTCATACTCAAGCCTAGCATGCTGCTCTCTCTTTATTAGTTCCCTAACCTCCTTAACAGTTAGGTAATGCTTTATGGTGTATTGTTTACCATTCATCTCTATAACATCTTGGCTTTGACTCATTACATCACCTTTATTATTATCATCATGTAGCAACTATGCTTGCTTGCTTTGCTCTGAATCCATAAACTTCAAGGACTGCCTTATCATCCTTAGCATTGAATTCCCTCTTGTCCAATGCAGTGAATACAACATCGTTAAGGTTTAGTACTGCACCATTGCTTCCTTCCTTAAGTATCCATCTGAGGAGGAACGTTCTACCATCCTTTAGATCAACCTCCCTAGCAGTTGAGAAGTAGAGCAGTGTAATGCTACCAGTTATATCCCTGTTAGTTGCGGGAAGAAATGTTATCTGTCTACTTCCAAGAGTCCTTATCGGATCTAGGTTACGGTTTATCCTTACAGTTATGTTTGTGCATGGTAATGATATATCACTACCACTTCCATAGTTTATCTTGACAGGGTCTGAAGCATCTGCAAACGTCCATGGAGTATTGCTCTTGGGAGTAGCATGTTGAGCAGTACCAGAGACATAGTCTGTTGTGTTTGGTGTAGATATCTCCTTGCATATGCACTCACTTGTAACCTCTATAGTTGAATCAACATTACCCTTCAACTCTATACTGTTCATCCTTGCACCCTTTATGCGTACAAAGTGCTCAACATCGTTAAGCATGTATGAGAATCCCATACCTAGGGATCTGTCTATACTCCCTGCACCTGTGCCTTGTGCGTTTATACCATAGCGTATAAAATCTATATCTTCTATGGCATAAGTTACTGTGAACCTATAGTTCTCTGCAAGTTTAACACTCTTGTATATATCCTCAGATCCTACCCTTCTGAACTCTTCTAACACAATCTCAATCCTTGGATCCATACTCTTTACATGTCCAGCAAAGTCAAGCCTTCCAGTTGTTATATCAGGACCTATACCAAATGTAGGCTCCTCTCTATACTCTAAATGCCTCTTTATCAATCCTGCAAACGTTGGGATTTGTGATGACATTTGGCTCCTCGCCTCCAACTAATATTGCTATGCTAATAAGATAAGAACTATCAACAAAATGTAGATTATGTGTTATTCTCTACTCTAGAACCTAGGTAGATACTTTGTAATACCTCAATACAACATTTGCTATACTATGCTCTACATCCCCAGCAGGGTCCTCAACTGGAAGCCTCCTAAAGTCCTCAAGGAGTACAAGTTGTATGCCATCTTGCATATCTACCATGCTCTCTGCTATTATCCTCTCGACCTCCTTCTCCAACTTCCATATCTTATCCCTTGCTGATCTACCTTTTGCAAATATATGTATGATATGATGGGATCTGCACTCAAAGTATCCTTTAGAACCTAGAGTGACCTTGCTCATATTCCTGCTCAATGGTTTGACTATGATCTGATACCAGACTCTAGCATTGAACCAGTCTGTAGCGAATCTAACACCATGACCATGTGTATTCATAACCTTGAGATCTGGATCGTTATCTGCACCATTAATGCTCCACCTATTCCTAAGTAGATTAAGAAGATGTATGTTTGGATCTGTATTAAAGTCAGACTCTTGACCTACTACATGCCAAACCATACTCTCACCATCAATCGAATCACGCTTCTTCTCTATCTGTACTGCTAACGCCAGCATGCTCTTCTCTAAGCTTTCTACTCCTATACTCGCTAGTTACAATAGTAAATGCTGTTGGAGTTGAATCCTCTTGCCCTCTATTTATAGATCTTATCCTCCTATAGTACTCTTCAAGGAGTAACTTAGCCTTGCTCTGAATAAGGTCAGATGCATAGAACTGCATTATATTGTACGCTGCCCTTATATTCTGTGCATATATTACATCATGCCATTGTCTATCATTTGAGTTCCAATCAACTCTAGTAGTATCTGTCTTTACACTAGAGCATGCACTTTCCAATGCTCTATCTATATCATCATTACTAACCTCTCCTTCTGGAGGATTACCAAGGAGCATCCTTACATATCTTCTATTCTCATTCATGTCTCCGAATATAGTCATATCTGATCTAATCTACAAATTACTTTATCTTAACTACTATATACATAATAGTAAAGAAAAGAGAGAAGGTAGTTACTTCTTGTTATCGAACATCAACTTCTTTAAGAATATCTTGCTATTATATTTCCCCTTATTGATTATAATGTCATCTATAGAGTTTAGTAATGAGCGTATCTTGTTCATCTTACTAGTAAATATCTTATACAATCTTATGAATGTTAGGAACGATATTATGCAGAGGGCAATTGTTACACCATCTATAACCTCTCCTGGTGTTACATGCATGTTTATCACCTCATTTCATCCATCATAGCTTATCATTATATCTTTTATCTATAAGCCTATTGATACTATCTGCAAGGTAATCTATCTCATGGTTCAGATCATTGGAGTAGTCCTTTATCTCATCTAGTATCCTAAGCATATCATTAAGATTACGCTCAACACTATTCATCCACTTGATCACGGTTGTTAGTATTACAGCACCTAAACCCAATTGGGTGAGTTGTGGTGCAATACTTGAGATTATATCTGTCTCGCTCACACCATATAAGATTTCAATGATTGGATATAAGTAAACATGCTATGGTACAGATAACCTCTAAAAATAAAGAAAGGATAAATTTTATATGATATATTTTCTCACATATTGTCTTTATTACAGATCTACTAATCTTATACCTGCCTCACCTGCAGTCTTTAATGGCTGCACCCATTGCCTTATAATGTACTTGTCAAGACCTCTATCATGGTCTCTTGCCTCCTCTACTACTGTAGGTCCTTCTCCTAGTAGGAATGTCTTTCTGTCGTATAGTGCACATTGGCCTGTTGCAAACATGCTATCAACTATGGCAGTTATACCAGGCCAGCCTGGAAGAGGGAATACACCCAAGCCTAAACGCTCAGGTGTTAGAACTGTATAGCCTTTAACATGTGTATTGCTCTGATATGCAGCCCATGTCCTTGGATGCATTACAACTGTATCTGGTTCAAACCCATCATCTGCTATCCTTGAATACTCTTCTGCTATATCATCCAATGGGTTCCTTGCAGAGAATGTATCACTTGAGTTCAGTGCACTCCATGAACCCTTTGCTGCATCACCATAGGTAAGCAACTCCTCTGCTATCTGCTTTGCAACTGCCCTTCCTAGAGAGGATGCGGCAGTTCTTATCTGGCTTGCTAGAGGATCAAATGCTGGTCTTAACCTTGCCTCATCCTCAACTGCTAGAGAGACTACATTCTTCCAGAGGTTGAACTCAACCATATCGAATGTTGTATTGAGCACTTGAGGCTCTTGCATTGGAGGTACCTTCTCGCTTGCAGAGTACTTCCTTGCTATAGGAACCCGTAACTGTAGTTTTGGTACTGGAACTCTAGTGGTACCTTCTTGCAGGTAGTATTGCCTATACTGCTCCCCTATTATCATATCAAGAACTTGCACAGCTATTATAGACTGTACTTGTGGAGTATCAAGTACTCCAGCATTGAGATGCCTCTCAGCCTGCCTTATATATTCAGCATACAGTACTTCATGCCTCCCTTCACCCAGCCTCTTCTCATGGTTGACCTTGAGCAATGGGATTAGGTGTGAGTCTCTCCTAAAGTCCTCAGCAGCAAGAGAACCAATGTATATCTTCTTTGTATAAGGAGAGTAGGTTAATGCTATGCTACCGTTACTCCTTCCTATTCCTATATCATGGGTTGAGTTATCTATGACTACCAATCATACCACCTCATATCACACCATCATCAATATAGTATCTGCATAAAGAGTAGTATCATTAAGGTTGGGATTAGTAGCAGTAACAATAGTCTTATTTGCGCTCAATGTTATACTACTGCTGTTATAACCCTTTCTCATCGCTATAATACTCTTGCTAGTAATTGATTTCAACTCTTCATAAACAGAAGCCAACTCTTCTAGAAGATCGGCGCATGAGTTTGCATATCTTGCCATCTCATTCTCAACATCAGACTCCCTTATCTTCCCTAGCCTTAACTTTGCATCGATTATTCTATTTATGATAGGTTTTGCTTCTGCAACTCTAAGCCTATCCTTGAGTTCCTTTATAATCTTCTCATACTCTGCTATCTTGTCATTGCTTATGTCTATACCATTACTACTATTTGCTACAATATCTTGTGTGTGCATCGAATTAACATTTATGTAACTTGGACATAAAGAACTACTACTCTTACTCTTATCATTATCATCAGCCTTGCATTCGTTCAAGCAGATGGCTACTGCCTGATCATCCACCTGTAATCCTTTAGCCTTCTTCTCATGTAGACACTCTCTCATACATGTTCTATCAACACTTGCATTAACTAATCTTAGATTGTACATGCATGTATCCCTTGGACCAGAGCATATGCCCTTGATCTGTGCCTTAACTACACCAAATGCAGGATCTTTCACGCCAGCAACATGTGCTACTACAAACCGATCTGCTATCTCATTCCTATTAGAATCAACCCGTATGTTCTGTTCATCAACTATTATTGAAGGAGATACAAACCTTACAAGTCCATTATTTATTGCTTTAATGGCTCTAGCATCATCTATCTCTGCTATGAACCATGCCTTGCCATTGGAGTAACCAACATCTATTATTGTACCAACCCTGTAACGTTCTTGAACTCTCAAGAGCTCTTCTGGTGTAGAGGCATATGGATGTCCAAACCTCTCAAAGTCTATTATGAACGGCTTGCCTATTGCTGTTCTTATACTCATTGCTATGGCATCCCTGCTCACACCCCAGCCATTAGCATTTATCGAATCATCTATGAGGAAAGATCTTATGTAGAGTTTATCTGATGATTGTGCATCCAATACTACAATACCTGCATGCTCATCCATAATCATCAGATTACTACACGTAAAATAAATTAAAGAGAGTATCTTCAGACCTTGCTATACCATCATGCTACGTAGTAGTGATGTTTATGTATAGATATTCAACTTATTGCAACCTTTATTCTCAGCATGGTTCATCATACTCACCATCTCCATCCTCATCAACGCCATATTGCTCCTTGCTATATCTCTCATGTATAATGTGTAGAGCTTCTGTTGTAATTGGAATACTGCTAGGAACATCTCGCCATATGTTGGTTTATATTCGTTGAAGGCCTTGTAAAGTGCATAATCGAATATGTTAAAGAGTTCTTGAACCTTGATATCACTCGGAAGTGCATCCTTGTTTGTACGAGGATAGTCTTTTGTGTTAGAAACTTTTTGGTGTACAACCTCATCACAAGCATCACATTCATACTCATTCTCATAATCATCTTCTACTCTATCGCAATTATTAACAGGTGGTTTACAACAGTTTTCATCACCACAGTTATTGTGATTGTTACATGGGCAGTTATTGTTTGCACACCTTGCCATTGAATATAGTGTGTAGATGATGATAATTAAGAAATAATATAGGATTATACTAAATCTTTCTCACTACTAGAAGGTTTTTCTTATGTCATTCTTGAGATATTCTAGGCCTAATATTGTGAGTATTGCATCAGTACTCATCTCTGGTATGAGTGATTTCAGCTTGCTTACTGCATCGACCATATCAACCCAGTTGCTGACTATGAACGGCTCGAACTCTGCACCAACGCTCACCTCATTCAGTGCTGTAGGCTCTATCCTCTCTACCAGCCTCTGATACCATTGCCTACTAACCTCCCTAACTATAGATTCCCTCTCTGCCCTTATCACTCCATTCATGAAGAACTCTATCTTGCCCTTGAGCGTTGCCATATTCTGATCCTCCTCCCTTCCAAGTAGAGCAGATGGTACAGTGGAATTCCCTATTATAAGCCTCTCATATGCATCTATCAACTGTACAAGGTCATTAACCTTAGGCTCAAGGTCCAGGGTTCTGAACTCTACATCATCCTTCCTTGCTGCTATAGCATTGAATGCACCAGGCTTTATGTTACTTACCAAGGTCTTGAGCATATTCTCTGCCTCCTCCTTGCTCCTTCCTGCCGTGTTTACTATAAAGAGTCCATAGCCAGCCCACATA
Organism: Candidatus Nitrosocaldus tengchongensis; assembly: GCA_013538675.1. Taxonomy (GTDB): domain Archaea; phylum Thermoproteota; class Nitrososphaeria; order Nitrososphaerales; family Nitrosocaldaceae; genus Nitrosocaldus; species Nitrosocaldus tengchongensis. The sequence goes on along the minus strand of JACAFJ010000008.1, from coordinate 22,762 downwards.
CTCTCTGCTATCTCTGGCGCATCGTACTCTATGAACCTCTGCAATGCCTTTGCTGCCCCTACCACTCTCTGAAGTTCAGAGAAGCCATACCACATGCTGTTAAGCACTGGCGTATATGGTAGATTCACAAGGTATATAATGTCATCAGCATCAGCATAGTATGTGCCTTGAGCATACGGAAGGTTTATCTGTACTCTAGATGGTTTCCATGTAACCTCATCAAGTACAACCTGCCCGAGGTGTCTAGGGTGTATTATCTTGAGCCCTGTAGGAATTGTATCATCTGCTGAATTATGATCGAAGAGTAAACATGCTCTACCGAATACCTTGCTCAATAATACTGTAACCTTCAGCCTCTGATTGAACTCAACATGCTCATCTATATCATATAGTCTCTGAAGCAAGTCATCATAACTTGCTAACCTGCTCTTGATCTCCTGCTCGCTTAACCCTTTCTTTATATTACGCTTTAGATCGAATACTGGCTTTATCCCTCCGCCTATTATAAACTCAACCTTCTTATCTAGTGCTAGACCAGCAAGTGTAGTTGCCCATACCTGCTCAAACTCCCTGTAATCCTCGCTAGTGTAAGGTGGTAATAATGTATGATTTGTTATACTCTTGGCATGAGCAACATTGAATGCACCATCAATATGTTTAATACTGCTTCTAAGATCGCTTCTATTTCTATTCATAGAATCTGGACTCAGTACTCCTTTTATTGCTTTTAATGGATATGTTATTACACTACCTATTCTGTCGATATATCTATCAGTTACAGCATGTTCATGCTTAACACTGTTAGCATCTTCTCCCCTCATCATAATCACCATTCTCTGAAGTGTATAGCATCATAATTACCATAAAGGTTCTCTTTTATGCTGAACTTCTTACTTGTAATGATGAACTCATTATCCATTGCATCCTTGCATGCAATGCATGCTAAACATAGAGCCCAGAAGAGATCATCATGCTTACCTACTGGATGTTCATACTTTACACTTGAACTTGTAACTATCCTCCTCTGTTGTAGGAGCTGCTCTATAAGCCTATCATATTCTCGAGGTATCTTTAACCTCTTCCCCGCTATTAGGGTTATGAGATTGTTTATCATCTCGTTCTTCATCCCGTTTGTGAATATTATGTATCTACATGGTATATTCTTTGCAGCAAGTATATCATATGCAACAGCACCGCCGAAACCAGTAGCATCTATGTAGAGTAGGCTCCATCTATGCTCCTCATATTTACCTTTAATCCTCTCTGCAACATCCTCAAGTGGTATATGGGGGTACTCTATTGCATCTACTACAGTCATTGTCTTGCCTTGGTCATCATTACTACTATCTATGCTGTTATTCACTTCAATGACTACGAGTGCAGAGTAGTCCTTGATCCTTGCTAGATCGAGACCAGCGAACCTCTTCACATTGTTAGCACTGTTCATCATTTCCATCTTATATGTTATTATTAGGAATGTTAATACCATTAACTAGTCGATCTAGATATGCGAGTGCATCTATAGCAGTAGATGAGTTAGTATTCATCTTAGTGTATGATCTAACTGCTCTTCTTATATCATGTTTGAGTATTGCAATCTTGATATACAAAGGAGAATACTTTGTATCATATATCTCCTTATCCTTCACATTCTTCATCATGCATATCACCATAGATTAATCATCTGCTTATCTCATCATAGAATCTGTTGCATTCTATCATCCGATTACGCATATCAGAGGATAAGTATGAAACCCAGGAGAGAGCATCATCGATAAGCATATGAGCATCTGGATCTGATGATCTAGCAAGATATCTCAGTATTGATTGGAGATGAAGTAGTGCATTGCTCCATCTGATCAACTGTGATTCAGGTATTGTTGCTATATGCTCCTTCATACATGTTAATTCTACAATCATGCATAATTATTGTATTGTATGTTAATTTGATCTATGGCTAATAAAATAAATAATATAAAATTAGGTTCTTACAATCGATTATCATTTTATCTTCGCATATTACTATGACTATTTACCTTTATCCTCCTTATTGCCCAACTTGCAGCTCTCTTCTTCTTTGCAAACTCTCTAGCCTTCTTGCTATTGTATTCAAGTGCGGAGATCTTTGCATCAAATTCATTTGCATTTGCCTGAATGTACATATAAGCCTCAAAGAATGGGTTACCATTTATGCTGATGAATCTAATACTCATATGATTTAATTGTCAAGGTTCTGTTATTAGCAGAATCTCATCCCAGAGATCTGCTATTTATTATTTTTTATCTATCTATACTCGACTGAATTATTCATATTCTAGATACTCTTTCCCAACTGTGAGATCCTTCAAGTCTATCAGACCTAACGTCTCAAACAATCTACCATATACCAATATGTCTCTCTCATGCCATACATCATCCTTACCATTCCTTTTAAATAGTGCCCCACAACCTTTGCAGTGGCCATGCCAGTTACTATCTACTCTTATAGCATGCTTGCATCTTAGCATGTTATTCTTAATCAGTAAGAGCCTTACTATGGCAAGGATGGTTGATGCTGTACTTATGCTCTGGTAATCAGTATCCTCCTCACTCATCTGCCTTATAATATGCCTTATTGCATCAACCACTGCCTGAGGTATAGCAACATATGTTGTCATAGATTAATGATAATATATTAATTATAAATGATCTACTATTAATGATCCCATGCCTGCTATGGAGAATGGTTGATTAATGGCTTAGTCGATATTAGATGTGCGATGATGAGACCTGGGGTAGCAGAGCATAAGCGATGATGCATTTACACGATGGTCTCCTGAGCATAATTCCATAATATTAAATATTTCTTTGAAGAAATTATATAAATAGATGGATGAAGACTAGATATATACAATTTCTACTTCCAGTACCTTCTAGCATAGAGCATCGTTGCAGCAAGTATAGAGCATGCTACACCTATTGCTCCTCTTACTCTAGTACAATTCCAAATGATGTATTAAATACTGTTACTATTCTATTGAGCCTCCATCCTCGTTGTTGGTGTTGTTATGTATATGCTTACTGTGTTTGTATAGCAACTATAGCATGCAAAGATGTGACGCTGTGTATGAATCATCTGCTGATACTGTTACTTGTTATGTGTCTGTATATGCATGTATCACCTAGAGGGATTGCTAGTAGAGATGTTATTACTACCTTATGATCAACACTGGATGAGAATACAAGGTTATGCTCTAATCCATGTTTACTGTATAGTCACCATATCCTGTAATGTTATCTCCATGTATTGTATCACCGTTAATACTTACAACTATAAAGCAATTACAGAATGGATAATAAGGAGCCATACTGCTGTACTGAGCATCTACCATCACTACTCTATATCAATATCCGTCAGCACCATTGCTCATACTGTTCAGCCTAACATAAGGTAAGGGTAATCGCATGAATATGTGCTACAGTAACATGTAATCCTTATTATATAACCTCGTAAATATTATGTAATATCTTTAGTGTGTTTTGATACTGCTCATTCAAATGCCTTCCTTGCAAGTTCAGTACCCTTGACCATAACCTTTAACTTCTCTATCGCTACACTCCTGCTCCTTGTCCTGAGCCCACAGTCAGGATTAACATATATATTCTCAGCACCAAGGATGTTTGCTGCATACACTATCCTATCCCTTACAAGTTCTGGACTCTCTATATCATCAACATGCACATCCACAACTCCTAGGCCTATCTCCTTGCTATAGCCATACTCCTTGAACTCCTTGAGTACTCTATAACCTCTCCTTGAGTCATCATCTAGTCCAAGGTTCCATGTATCCCTGTTGGCAAACTCCAATGCAAACTGTTGAGCATCTATATCCATGGCATATGGGATTAGTGCTCTATACTCATTCCCACTATAGCATATATGCACTATGAACTTTGCATCTATACCCTTTGTGCATTCATTTATTGCATCTACCGCAACTCTCATCTCTGATTGATGTGTAGTCATAGCAGGCTCATCTATCTGGATGATCCTTGCACCATGCTTGACAAGGTCCTGTATGAGTGGCCTGATCATCTCCCTTGCCATCTCCATGACAAACTCCTCCTTGCTGTTGTAGAACTCGTTGTACGACCAATCAGCAAGCGTGTATGGTCCAGTTATGGGTATCTTCACAGCCTTCCTTGCATTTGCCTTTACGAAGAGGAACTCGTTGAGATGGTAGTTGTTCTTCAACGCTACCTTAGTTACACATCTAGCCTTCTTGTAGTACTTGTTATCAAAACTCCTAACCTCCCCAGCGAATATGAAGCCCTTCACATGCCTTATTGGATACTCGTACATCTCCACCCTCCTTACTTCGCCATCATACACTACATCAAGCCCTATATCCTCCAGCAGTTTTATGTTAAGGTAGGCAGCGTCGTTCCTTGCCCTCTCCTTATCCTCCTCACTTACCTTGTTATGCTTAACATAGTCTAGTAGCCATGCTGGCTTTCGTAGCGAGCCTATCTCTTGGCATGGGAATAGCACTGACATGGATGCTTCTCTTACATGCCAGAAAATAAACTTATTGCTATCTATCTATTCTACTTTACATCCTACAGACTATAACTATTTGAACCTCCTTGCCCTATTGTACTTGATGATACTCTTTAGAAGGAAGGATAGAAGAGGAGAAGGGAGGGAGAAGGAGGAGGGAGAAGCAAAGTCTCAGCCTCCATACCAGTCTCATCTAGAGGTAAATCTTGAAGGGTTGAGAGCAATTGTTGATAGACTCAACATGGAGAAGGAGATCGGTAGCAGTAGTAGTAGTAACAACAAGGATGGTTTATCTACTACTAGCGTTAGAGAAGTAATACAGATCGCTAGGAGGCTCAACCAGTATATAGACTCATTAAAAGGTATATCTGAAGGCTTGCAGAGGAGAAGGATGAGTGCTGATGTTACCCCACAACTCAAAGGCATTATAGAGAGGGCTAGGAGCACGATAGCATCAGTTATAGATGAGGTTAGCAAACCTATACCTGAGCCTACAGGTATAAATGATATAGTGCTAATACAGGAGAGGGCTAAAAGAACACTTAACAGGGTAGGCGATGCATCAGGCTCACATAGAAAGGTACTCTACGAGTTCTTCCCCTCTGAGGCTAGGGCATTGAAAGATGTACTCATGGCAATGAAGAAGGATGTAGATACTCTTGAGGGTATAGCAAGGGGTATAGATGAGCAGATATCCTCCTACTCTAGGTGCAAGGATAGAATAGCAAGACTTGTGCAGATGGAGCGAGAGATCAAGGCTTACAGTACAAAGATCATGGAGATGAAGAGCACGCTAGATGCTCTTGAGAGCAAGAGGGCAGAGATCGAGAAGAGTAGGATGAGTCTGCGTAATGCAGATGAATATATAGAGTTAGAGAATAGTCTCTCTAAGGCAAAGATTGAGTATGATAGACTCTTAGTAGATATAGCAAGGGACTTCTCTAGGTTGGGTAGGGTTGTGAGTAAGTATGCGTATGAGATTGGGTTAGATAGGGAGCATCATGCTATGCTCAAAGCTGTTATGGCTGAGCCATCAAGATTGAAGGATGTAAGGGCAGATATGATGAGAGATGTACTTAGAAGGTTGAGTGATGGTATAACATCTGGAAGGTTGCATCTAAAGAACCCTGAGAAGGATGTTGAGAATATACATGGATTGATGGATAGACTTGAGTATTACGTAGGCAAGTGCAAGGAGTATGATGAGATGATGAGTGTCTACAGGGAGAGGATTGCACCTTATAATGATATACTCGAAGGCATGGATGCTGATCTAGAGCGTATTGGGAGAGAAGTTGATAGGATAAAAGATATGATCAAGGAGTACAACGGTAAAGCAAGTGCACTGAGATCAACTATGGGTGAGGAGATAGAACAACTTGAAGATGATGTATACAGGATATATGGATTGAAAGTTAAGATAACTGTAAGTTGATCTCAATAAATTGATGACTATTTATTTGATTATATCTATGGCTATGACTAGTCAATAGCTATGGGGTTAAACCCTTCTGTTTTGCATTGAGCAACCTAGTTATCTTACCCAGTATACTTACCTTCTTAACAGCAAACCTGTAAGGCAGGTACTCAAGGCTGTTACTAGTAGCAAGTACAACGTGTTTAACATCCATCCTATCGAGTATGAAATGTAGTGCGCTTGCTGTACTCTTAACCTCCTCCAGCCTTGTGTTCATCGCATCAACTATGCCTATAACCAGATCTTTATCGATGTTGTAATCTACTATGGATGTTAGTTTAGTGCTAGATGCATCTATACCTATCCCATCAACCTTCATATCCAAGAGTTCATCAAATATACCTGCTACATTACCAAAGTAGGGATACAAGTATATCTTGCTCTTCAGTCCCTTCTTAACCCTACCTATGGCATCCTTTATAAGTGCAAGTTCGACCTCCCTTTTACCATTGCTAAATTCATATGCTAGAGATGGTGCATTCAACTGTATTATCTCAACCCCTTCCCTAGCAAGTGCCTTTGCCTCTGCATTGAGCATATCCGCTACTGCAAAGAGGTACTCCTCATAACTCTTGTAGTATCTGTTCTCATTCAGCATAGAGAAGGTATATGGGTCTGGTAACGATGCTACCTTCCTATCCTCCTTCATAAGGTCTAGAGCAAGCATCGACCTTGCTATGCTACCATAGCCATCCAATGCATCATTCACTATCAACCTTCTGTAGAATGTGTTGGTCTCGAAGAACCTGTTCAATGGTCCAAGAGATATGCCCTTTACCTTTGCAAATGGTCTAAATATATCATCCCAGTCTATCATTGGATCTGCTACGTATGTTAACCCAGCACGCCTCTGCACGTTAATCCAGGACTGCTTGCCCTTCCTGAACAACTCTGCTAGGTTTGGATGATTCTTCCTTGTTGCTGTAACCAACAACTGTGATCTAGGATATATGCCTACAGCGTAATTCTCTACCTCTATACTCGCCTCTACATCCTTATCTTTACCTTTACCCATAACTCTTCACCGTTAGGGAGTATTATTCCCCTTCATGCTACCTCCCTCATCAAATTTCTCGACCTCTTTCTCCCTATACACGGCTCCAACCTTCTCACTTCCCCTTTGCATGTACCTTTCTGGGAATGCTTTGCCTTGCATCAACCTCTTAAGGATATCTATACCATCATTAAAACTATTTGGTGATGTTACCATAACCTCTCCACAGAGCCTGTATGCTTCTAATACAAATGACTCTACATCTTGCTCATACTTACTCCAATCAAGGTTTATACTTGCTGCACTTGTCCTATTCTTTGGAGATGGTACCATTATGCATGGTATTATACACATATTATTAGCCTTTACCCTATCAGCAAGCAATGCTAGAGGTTCAAGCGAGGAGATGCTCTGTGTTATAAGACCATGGGGCTCAGCGCTGACCTTCCTGTTCAGTTCATCCTCGCTGTAGTTCTCGGCATCTATGGAGAGGTATAACCTTATATGCTTTGAGAAGCCATGCTCGTTCAGGAATTTAACAACGCTGCTAGGCTTAACTGCAGAGTCTACGCTTGAATGTTTTGGCTCATCGCCCTTGATTATAAGCAATCCATCTATACCATCAAGGATAGCATCTGTAACAAGTTGGAGGACAGCATTCATATTCCTGTCTCTAACCCTTATGCTACACCTTGTCCTCTGCTTATACCTATGCATTATCTCCCTACCTATTCTTATGCTGGAGAGCCTTGGGATACCAAGCACTGAATCAGTAACATGGATCATGTATGCTAAGCCATCAAGTGCCATTACCCTAGAGTAGAACCTCTCAATATCGCTACTCAATGATTGAAGATCGAACCTCTCAGATCTATTGCTATTGCTACTACTAACCATTATCCTTGGCGGGTTCATCTCGTATGCTATCTTCATCCTCATCTTTATGGTGCAACCAATGGCTAATACACCCAACTATATAATGCTTAGTACACCCGCAGATTGGGCAACGCTTTGCTGCTTTCTGCATGTAATAGGTTGCACATCATCACTTATTAGGTTTCCTAGCAAGAGCCTAATGGGTAATATAATATAGAGGCTCATATATGTAAGATGTATAATGGCTAGGAAGAGTACACGTACAAGCAGGTTTGGTGAAGGGTAGAGAAGGTCATGACTCATCACCATTCTACTTGAGGTTATATGGTGAGCATGACATGCCCAAACCTAGTAATGATGATCTTGAGGAACATACCTTGCCAAGGGAGTTACTTGATAGAATACTCCCTTAGGTGATGCAAGGATCATTCTCAGGGATATCCCATCCAATAGCATACACTTTATGGTTACATCTCCTCCATACAATATTGGTAAGGAGTATGATGATGATATCAGCGTTGAGGAGTATCTGGAGTTAATCCATGATGTGATGCTTGAGGTGTATAGGTTCTAGTATGAGGAGGGAAAGTATGCCTAAATGTAGCAGATCTGGGTAGAAGATCATATACATACACTGGTCAGATATATAATAGGTGTATTAGAAGAGGTAGGATTCCTTATACGTGGAGAGATAATATGGCACAAGGGGATGTTATTGCTGGTTCATCAACAGCATGGGGGAGTTGGATGTTAGCAGCGAATCCAGTGCTGAGGGATGTGTATGAGTACATACTTGTATTAAGGATACGTTTGAGAGGGGAGCAATGGTAAGGAGAGTACAATATCTAGGGAGGAGTTCATAGAGTTCACAAAGAGCATATGTAACTTTGCTCGAGTCTGCTAATAAGATAGGGTATCCTACTCCATCCCCTCTAGAACTACCATATAGATGCATACAGTTATACACATTCAAAGGTGATGTTGTACTCTACCCATTTGTAGGGAGTGGTACTACTTGCTTAGCAGCAGCTATACTTCATAGGTATTACATAGGCATAGATATAGATGAGGATTACGTTAGACTTGCTAGAAGAAAGGTACAGGAATATCTGACGCAGAAGAAGTTAACGGAGTTGAGCTTGTATACGTCGACCAGTATATCAGCCATCAGTTTATGGCTAGTTACTATGAAGAATAGTATAGCATCATATACTCTCGAGAGCAGGTATGCATTACAGATAGCCTTCTTAACCGTATCTGTTCTAAGCATTCCTGGTCGTTTGAGTTACACTCTCCTTCCATTGCATAGTATGTGATCTGCAGACCTCTTTCCTCTATTACCGCAATCAACCTATCATTACTTATTACTGTAAAGTCAGCCTCTCTCCATCCATCATGCATGCATCTGGTAGAGGAATTTGCTCTAAGCCCAATGTCAGGAAGAGTACCTTCATGATGATCTTGAAATATGCCAAGGCTTCTCCAAACCTAACTGCTCTAGCTTGATAATCTCCGCAGATTGTATTCTACTGTAACATCTTCAAATATCTTACTCAATACCTTCCTAAGATTGTCTGTAGTTAATTCCTTCATTATAACATCTCTAGCAATATCTTCTATCTTCCCATGATATTGCTGATAATTAATACTATTAAGCAATGATTATCAATAAAGGTTCGAAAAGAAAACGATTGATCCATCTACTATCTACTATCTACTTCCTTCTATAGGCGTAGAATGTTGCTAAGCCTGCACCAACCACACCAAGCATACCCAGTATAGACTCTGGCACAACCATGAACGATCCTATATTGACATGATGGGTTACACCTTTCCCAACTATGTTGTTAGGACTCTCAAAACATGCAACTACGGTGAATGAATCTCCTGGTTGTGCACTCATAGGTACTGTGAATGTATCTTGCCTAGCCCATGGTGCACTATCACTACCCCTTGTGTAAAGGTTGCTCTGAACTATAGTATTAGTAGTATCATCTATCCATACGAACCTTATCCTGTTTGCACCAGTACCGTTATCAGTAACTGTTGCCGTTGCTGTTACAGTATCCCCAGGTAGTGCTGAACTCTTGTTTAATGTTAGCGTGTGAGCATCGCTTGGTTGCTCCTCATACTTTGCACATGCTTCATCTGCTGGGCTTGGTGGTGGACCTCCAGTAGCATGTACACTTTCAAGCATTGCAACTGATAAGACCACTATTACAGCAAATCCTGTTATTGCGAGTTTATTCATCAACATGGTTGCAGAGTTAGAATTAATAAATATTGTGCGGTTCGCCCATGTAATATATATTCTATAACTAGATCATAAGACCAATAGTATTCTCACTAACTTAGTATAATTTCTGATAATATTTGCCTAATATGATATAGAGAAATAAGTTATTACCTATTAATGACTAATTAGATAATATTTCACATAAATATGTAATTACTACACAAAACTTAAAATATACTTTGAAGATGTATATAGTACATGGCTAGAGAAGACTGGGATTATATCCCTTTACCAAAAGAGATGCTCAAAGAACTCGATAGATACCTTGCCAGCAGTGAGGCAAAGCGGTATGGGATAAGGAGTAGAGCAGAACTACTAAGATTCATAGTTAGAAGATTCATCGATGAGTATACATTGCAATCGATCCAGGTTAAACAACACGCTTAGCTTCTTATTATAGGTAAAGGTGAAATGCTTCAAACAAGATCTAATAAAAATTTTACTTCTAAATTTATATATATTAACGTTATAGTTTAAATATTTTGACAATTTAGAGAAATATATGTACATAGTTACCATCTTTGGTGAGAAACATAATAAAATTAACAAGAACAGGCATAAAACACAAGAACGAGAGGTTGTTAAAGGATTTCTCTATATATGGAGAAATTATTACATAGAATACGCTGAACAGATCTTTTTCAGGATTCATATAGTAAAAAAGGTACAGATAGTTCATTCAATGAGTGTTATAGTAAATAAACTGCATATGGATATGGATACGATAACTAGGCTCATGAACCTTGGTATAGTGGAAGAGGAGGATGATGGAGTTGTAACATTATCAGGTAAATACATGAGGTATCTTGACGATGTATGCTATAGGCTAATAAACAATGGATATAAAGAGTACATGGATGATCCATACTCCTTCATGCTAGATAGCAATGCGTATGCAATAACCTCTTGGGTAGGCACTATAAGGGAGAGCGAACTCATCGAGATGCTTAATGTTGTTATGAGTATATGGGGTGAGATGCTGCTATGGTAGCATACATACATGTACTGAATGAGGATCTGAGGATACAGATGGCATACATACTAGGAGTGCTTGTAGGCAAAGGCTTGGATGATCCAAAGGCCATATGCATGCTTCTTGAGGAATGGATAAGGATAAATGAGCCAGAGGTTACAGAGAGGGAGGTTGCAACAGCAATAGCAGAGTTGGTTCAGATAGTGAAGAGGATAGAGCGCTGGAGGTATTGTTAGGAGGTGCAATAATATGGTAAATAACATTAACGTTCCCCATATTAGGAGATGTAAATCATGTTCTCTCAAAAAGGAGATATATGCTAGTGATCTATGCAAGAGATGCTACTATCGCTTCTATATGCGCTGGTGGAGGGCAAAAAATAAGAAAGTTCCCATATCAAAGGAGGGTGAAGTATAGGCATGACATTAGAGGCTCTAGCATCATACAACATAAAGAAGCAGCAACTCCTTGAAGAGTACAAGAGGTTCAACAGGTTAAAGGCTAGCGATATAGCGGAACTTGCAGAGGAGTTGGAGCTGATGGGCTACCCTATGGATAGGATAGTTGATAAACTGCTTAGGGATCTAGGGGAAGAGATCTCCAAAGCAGTTATACTCAAGGCGCTGCCAGAGAAGTATCTGAGAGCAAAGAACAGCAACAGTAATAGGAGTAGGATGAGCGGTGATAACTATGATCCAATAGGATACAGTAAAGAGCATAATAATGATGGTGCAGCATGGAGCGAAGTTGCTTATGCTGACGGTGAAGAGGGGGTAATGGGAGATGGTGAGGGTAGCAAGAGTATATTCTTGGCAATAGTTGATGCTCAGATAACTATAGAGGATCTACTGACTATGGTGAAGGACCTTACAGGTAAGTTAAGGAACAACCCTGCATTGCTCAAGCAACTTGAGCAAGAAGATGAGGTTAGATCACATATAGCAGGTATGAATGAGAATGTCAAGGCTATACGCTCAATACTTGATGAGATCAAGAGTAAGAAGGATCTTGATATGAGGGCATATATAAGGGAGGTACAGGAGTTGTGTATACACCTGCTCTCGCTCTCATACTCCTACAGGCATATAGCGAAGGTATTTGGTATATCAGCAAAGTGGGTTAGTAAGATAGTGAGAGATAGGAGTATAGAGCATCTACCAAATGTGTACATAAAGGTGGATAGGGATATCAAGGCAGGGGAAGATATAGATATACTTCCATATGCTATAGCATTGTACAAGAGGAAGGAGCAGGAAGGAGAGTAGCAATAATAATGATACCTTAGTTGAATTAATATGCATAGATAAGATAGAGAGAAGAATCTAATTTTTAGTGTACATGTTATCACTGGTACACTACTACTATCCTGATCGCTATGTTATTCTCCATAGATGTTGTCTTTGAGCAAGGATACCCTGTTACAGAAAGAGCGATCGATGTTGCTCAAGCATTCGGAATTGCTCTTGATACAAGGGTATTCAAGGTGCTTAATCGTGTAGAGGTTGATATAAAGCCTGGAGATGTTGTGTATATAACTGGAGAGTCTGGCTCTGGCAAGTCCGTACTGCTTAGAAGATTGACAGAGCGTATTGCCAAGTATGAAGGCATGTTCGGTAATGTATTACTCGCAGATAGGATTAAGATAGATGAGGATGAGGTGCTTATAGATAGCATAGGCTCAAGCACCGATGAGGCCATTCAACTACTCAGCATAGTTGGGCTTAACGATGCCTATCTATTCCTTAGACGCTACAGGGAGTTGAGTGATGGTCAGAGGTACAGGTATAGGATAGCTAAGGTCCTTGCCTGCTCATCATCCGATGAAAAAGGTGTCTTTGTATTTGATGAGTTCTGCTCCATGCTTGATAGAGATACTGCAAAGGTTGTAGCATATCTGCTCCAGAAGGTTACGAGAGCAAGTAAGAAGATGCTACTGGTTGCTACTGCACATGATGACCTTGTAGATGATCTTATGCCAGATGTACTTATACACAAGGGTTATGGATCAAGGATAAGCATAGATTATAATAATACTAATGCTCGTAAGAGGAAGAGCGATCAGAATTCAGGTAGCAATGAGCATTTAACGCATAGATGCTCACTCCTCAAGCATGTAATAATAGAGAAGGGTTGCATCGATGATTGGTACATGCTTGAAGAGTACCATTACAGAGGCAATAAGCCATATGGTATAAGACATGTATTCACTGCAAGGCTAAGAGGAGAGACTGTTGGGGTTATTGTGTATAGCATGCCAGCACCATTGTGTAGGGGAAGGAGCATAGCACTTGCTAGAGTACCAAGTATAGATGAGGTTAACAGGGACTTCATAACCATAAGTAGGGTAGTTGTACTACCAAGGTTTAGAGGCATAGGTTTGGCAAGTATGCTTGTAAGGCATACAATGCCTTTAGTAGGGAAGAGATACGTTGAGAGCATAGCCGTTATGGGCAAGTACAATCCATTCTTTGTTAAGGCAGGTATGAAAGAGATAATCTATGAGTCAGATAAGAAGTATGTTAGGGTACTTAAGGAGTTGGAAGGTTATGGGTTCAATTGTAGGCTAGCAGCAAGTAGAGAGTACTGCTACTCAATGCTAGAGAGGTTGAGTGATAACGATATAGAGGAGGTTCTAAGGGTGGTAGAGAAGGTAAGGTTTGCACTACGCAATGCAGTAGGTAGAAGTAGAGAGTACTCTAGTGTTGTATTGCATGATAAGCATATACTTGCTAGAGCAATAGCAAATATTGCAATGCTTGCTGAGGAGAAGCACTACTACATATGGGAGAATCCTGAATCTATGTATTCAGGTAAGGTTTAATAGCAGCAGGACTATACGATTACAGTAAGATAAGAGGTTATCTTATCAAAACAGAAGATTGGTGGTGTACATGAATATGTTATACTAAATTTCGAAACATACAAAATTACATACACTATCCTAATATAATGGAAGAAGCAAATTACATTGCATATATCCTTAACTATCTTAAGGATCGTAGAGTAGATGTTGATTATGAATTGAACGTGATGATAACAAAGGATACTGTAGAGGAGGTTCTAGATAAGGCAGATGATGCCTACAAGATACTTCTAAACCTTTCCAAACAGATATTATGATATGAATAATGATAATAAGGTAGGTGTAAATAGGTATCAGGTAAACTGGATTGATGTAAACTCAATACATGAGGATAAGAACAATCCTAATGCGATGGATGAACATGAGTTCAATGCCCTAGTTAGAGAGGTAAGCATTCACGGTATAATTCAGCCTATAATAACAAGACCATGTACATGCGATCTCATAAAGGGAGAGCATAGATGCATAGTTGGTGGGGAGCATAGGTGGAGAGCAGCAAGGCAACTCAGGATGAATGAGGTACCATGCATAGATCTAAGCATAGATGACATTCAAGCAAAGATACTCATGGTCAACCTGAACAGCATACATGGTAGAGTCATACCCTTGAAGCTTGCTAACCTTATAGTTGATCTAAACAGAAGCATACCAATGGAGGAGATAAGATCTAGGCTGTATCTCAGCAAGGATTGCCTTGAGAGCATAGCCAAGAGGAGAGTCACAGATGATCCATATGATAAATTACTTACCATGAATGGAGAGAGCAAGATAGCAAGAGAGAGTGCTAGGAGGGTAGTAGATGGTGGAATATGTAAGGACACTAACCAGAGCAATGCTCATGGCACCATAGTGAACCATGATACAGGTAGTGTTAAGATCAAGACCTTAAGCATCACGTTGAGCAAGCAACAGTATGATGAGATAGTGTATGTTCTTGATGATATTGCTCTAAGGTATAGATGTACTAGGGGAGATGCTTTGCTTATCCTCTGCAGGATGTACTATCAAGACCAGAAGCAACAGGGCTAGTTAGTCCCTGTGTTGAATAACTGATATGTCTGAGAAGCGGAATAGCAATGGTGATCATAAAGGCATAGACCCTGATCTGAAGAGGAAGATATATACACTACTACTCAAGAACCTTACAAGCGAGGAGATTGCTGCTGCGCTTAATATCCATCCTAGGGTTGTGAGCAAGAGCATAGCAAGTATACTTGCAGGTATAGATAGGAAGGGTAAGGGATATGAGGATACTGCAAGGACTCTTCACAGAGAGTACAGGTTCTGCATTGATGGGCTCAATGAGGTGCTCAGAGAACTTTGGCTGCTCTTCCACTCATCAGATGATGAGGGTATCAAGATTAGAGTGTTGAAGATGATAATGGACCTATATGAGGCAAGGATAAGGATGCTTGAGGATGGAGAGGTTGCAGCAAAGGTAAGAGAACTGGTGAATATACTTGAGGATGAGGCTAAGGAGACTGATGGACAGGGCTGATACACTACTTGCAAGGATAGAAGCAAGGAAGCACTCGATAGCACTGTATGGTGTACCAGATGACTTTATAGCATTCAACCACTGGCTCGGTCTTCCAGTTAAGGATGGGAGAGAGCATCCCATATACCCTTATGAAGTTGATTATTACTCAAGGGTTAGGGAGCATAGGCTAGTTGTGGTTAACAAGGCAACTGGGATAGGGATAACTGAAACTACCCTAAGGACGATGCTCCATGCTTCCTTGGGATGGGGGCTAAAGAATAGGAGGTTCTGCATAGTAACGGGCACAAATATCTCACTTGCAAAAGAACTGCTCAACAGGCTAGAGGCAATGATCTCTAGAAGGCAAGGATGGCTAGTAAAGGCAAGGAGGAGCAATGCACTACTCTTATGCAATGGTTCGATCTTCCATGTATACCCTGCAGCAAACATAGATGCTATACGAGGCTTGACAGATGTAGCATTCATATTGGTTGATGAGGCAGCCTTCTTCAGGCTTAGGGATCAGGACAGGGTAAGAGAGGCTATTGAGCGTTACATAGCAAAGACAAATCCGTACATAGTCTGGGTCTCAACACCTAGAGGGAGAGTAGGGGCATTCTACGAGATATATAAGGATGCGGTAGATGGTAAGAATGGTTACCATGCCATAACGCTACCATATACAGTTGCTCTCAACACACTTCTGGATGAGCATTACATAGAGGTGCAGAAGAGGGTTAAAGGTAGGCTCTTCAGACAGGAGTACTGCTGTGAGTTCCTTGAGGATGAGGCAAGTGTATTCAGCATGGATGATATCAAGGATCTGCTTATCTGATGCTCAGATTAAAGGTATATGCTGTTGTTATATTGTAATACTTATATTTATGCTCGATTAGCATGACATATGGTTTATCCTTGAAGTGTTTGTTTATCCCTAGTAAATATGCTATCTATGTTTATATTATGATACAATTGTTATACTAATATGAGCATGAACCTGACTCATGCTTTTGGTCAGAATACTCACTCAGTATGCATCAACTGCCATAACTACAACAATAAAGTCTTATACCATTATACTTGAGCAGGGAATGGATGGATATATAGTGGTAAGATGTCTAGAATTGCCAGTGGTAACGCAAGGAAAGGATGAGAATGAGGCTATAAGGAATGCCATAGAAGCTATTGAACTTGTGATCGAGGAGCTGGGTATTAATGATAGATTCAACGTGATAATAAGGAGATTATACACTAAAATATAAATGCAGGCCCAATCCACTCTAGATGGTGTATAGACTACCTAGGATAGGTTGTAAGGATCTTATAAAATACTTAAAAATGTGACAAACCGACTAGGCAGAGGGGTAGCCATGTTGTGCTAAGATTGAAAGTGCTTTCAATCTTAGAATTAAGGATGAGGCAAGTCTATTCAGCATAGTAGCCAATCTACTAGTGTAAGCAACAGTGCGTATTTATGTGATTATCTGACTTCTTAATTATAATACATTTTACTCTTTTAATCCTCATCCTCCTCATCTCCCCTTAGCATCTTAACATTCATCGTATATGCTCTATAAACACTTGCCAATGCTAGTGCTATGCTTAAGGCACTCATGGATGCAACTATTGGATCAAGCCTTATACCCCATGGGCTGTAGTTCAATAGGAAGCCTGTCAATGGAACAACAGCAACGCTAAGCCCTATGCTCAACGCTACCCTCTCTATGATATCCATTTCCCTGCTAGGGAAGAGCAACTGCACTAGAGCATAGCCAGGGATGAAGAGCACAAAGGCTCCTCCTACAACTATCCTTACAATACTCCATGGCATTGCATCTGGGAGCACGTATATGGTTAGTATCGTTACAGCAGTTACCATAGCAGTTATCCAGAGTGTCATACTCAGATACATATTCTTGATGTAGTCCTTGAACGATGTTATGTTTGAGTTGTATAGCATTATGACCTTCTTGTGTGCTAGCCTCTTAACAGCATCTAGAATATCATCTACGCTCATGCTTGATGAGGAGAGCCTTGCCTTAACAGCATCATTACACATGAGCAGATTCACAACATCCCTAACCTTGCTACAGTTACTCCTTACAGCGTATAACACGAGATGCTCAAGCATCTCATCCCTATCCTGAATGTCAAGTATCTGCTCTATTCTCTTGTATTCGATCCTATCCTTAGCCCTATCCTTGCTTACCCTTACCTCTTCCTCTACCTTACGTTGAACCATATCTGATTCCACACGCTCCTCCTCTCATTCATGCTATCTAGCCATGAGAACTCAAACTCCTTGCTCTCTGGGTTGTATCTCCAGAGTTCCATGATCAGCCTAAAGTCCTTACCATCCTTGCTCTTAACATCGGTGCTTACCTTCTCGCCATTTATGAGCAACTCCTTCACAGCAACGTACATGCTCCCATCCTCACCACTCTCCCTTGCAACAGTTGCTATGCTCCATCGTAAGGGTATAGTTATAGTTGAGTCATTTGCAACTACCTGCCTAACCTCATACACATGCTCTACAGGGCTTGGAGTATGCATGTTATCATCTGGTATTGGCATATCAGCATTGAGCAACTTAACCCTTATGGCTATGTACTCTGCACTACCCATCCTGTTGTAAACCTGTATGTGCCAGAGAACCTCATCTCCAATCGCTATATCTGGGCTGTTTGAAGGGTAGTAATCAGATACCATCATCCCTCTACCTAGAGTGCTTAAGCTCATGAACCTCTCATACTCTCTGGGCACAGATGCAACGTATGCTATGCTCATGCTTACTGCTATCAGCACTGCAAGTATGATAAGGAAATGCCTAGATCTCAATGGTCTAATCATGTATGAATCAACGACTCTCCATGCCATACAACTCACTCCTCCTTTACCTCTCTGACATCCATCTCCATCATCCTTGCCTGCATGTAACTCTTCATGCTAACATACAGTATCGCAGATATTGCAGATGATGCTATAGCACCTATAGGTGCATAGACAAGCATATTAATATAGAACCTATCTGTATTCTCCTTGACTTTCTGCTCGTGTAGTTTTATAGCCTCATCTGTTATTGAGTTGAGCATACCTGTAGCAGTTACAATGCACTCATCCCTGCTTGGGCATGACTCCTCTGAGCCTGAACCATCAGTACGCTCTGCCTGCCTTATAAGGTTGAGTGCATCGTTTAGTCTAGCAACAAGGTGTGAGGTATCTGCACCAACAGAGTCTGCCTCCCTTATACTAACGAGTGCTTGATGCACAAGATCATCCGTATCTGATGCATGCACTGCAGGGATCATCATTGCGTATGTGGGATGCTGTTGTTGCTGTGTCTGTATAGGGAGTAGCAATAGCAGTAGTAGTAGTAGAGCTGGTAACGCTAAGCAAGAGTAATAGTAATGGAGTACCCTCCTCCAAATTGATATATTTACAGGGACCATCTTCCTAGATCACCCTATTATTGCAGATATCCTTATTGCTGCTATAACAAGGAATGCTAGACCAGAACCCACTGCTACTATCCTAAGCCTCTTCACATCCATAACCATCTTCATTCTACCGTAGTAAGGTGCAAGCAACTCAGATGTTATTAGCAGTATTATTGAGGATACAGCAAGCCATAAACCTATATCCCAAAGGTTGAATGCGAATGCATACATCTAGACCATCTCCAGTAGGGAGTATGTTGTATCAACCCTCCTCTTCCCAACTATGCTCTCCTTGACCATTACAGCCTTGCCAGTGCTCTTGCCTATTGCTAATGCTATACTTGAGCATACTGGACAGAGTGCTGTGCTTATGCCATGCATGCTGGAGCATATCCTTGCAGTGTCTCTGCCTCTTACAGTAACCTTGACAGTATCATCACCACCATCATCATCCTTGCTGATCTCAACGCTATCTGCAAGCATGAACTCCTCCATGAAGAGCCTCTCTAGGTTGATCTCTAACTCATCCATGCTCATTAGTGCAAAGTTTACATTCAGCCTGCTCTCGAAGAGGTCTATCAGGCCCTGTGCTGGCGCCTTTATAAGCATGCCTGAACCTGAATATTGGCTTGCATGTGTTGATGCTACTGGAGTAGTTGCAGTAGGCATACCCATACCCTTACTGCTATCATGCCCATCCCACTCCTCAAGGTAATTGCTAAGCTGAATGGTATTACCTTCTGTAAGTATACCATTCTTGTATATGAGTATGTAGCCTTGGGTTAAACCCCCAAGCTTGAGCTGCCTTGGGTAGAAGAGTACTGATGCTGTAGTGCTTCCTGTATTGTAACCAAGCCTAGATAGCGTAGTGCTAATGCTCTTGCTGTATGCCTCTACAACTACCCTGAAGAGCTCTTCAGGGTAGTAGCGTGCTGAGGTTATGTAGTATAACACTGAGCCCCAGAACGTTAACCCTAAGCCTATGAATGTTAGTATCAACGAATTGTATATGTATGAGAAGAGTAGCGCTACTCCTCCAGCAACAAGCATAGGAAGGGCAAATGCAAGCCTCTTCCTATCATGCCTATTAAGGCTTATCATGCTGACTCTATTATTATCATGATGGCTATTGTTCTTATGATCCTGCTCGGTATGACTATCATGATCCTGCCTACGCTCCAGCTGTTCACTCATTATTATACTTACCTCTTGTAACCTTACCCATATTTATTATTAAGCCTTGTGTGTGTTACTTTTCATACTGTATATTCTTCAATATGACAGTATTGATTATACCACTATGTCAAGCAACAACAATAATAATAATAGCGTTAACATACCTGTGGGAAGCCTTAATGAGGGTGAGCATGCTGTTGAGTTCTATGCAACTGATACATTAAGTACAAGAGGGAGTATAAGGCTTATGAGGTTCACAAGGATATCGCTTGATGCTGTTGCCATAGAGTTTGGTAATCCTACAGTTGTTAGGGATGGTACAACGTTTGTATCATCAGTAACCCCAATCACTGTAAGCACGCCATACAACTCTCTTAAGGTACAGTACCAAGTAGTGCCTTCTGGAAGCAATCCAGCAGATACAGCATGGGTAACCTCAACTAGCAGTAGTGTGACATTCAACATGCCTTCATCACTACAAGATGGTTCATACACAATATTTTACAGGGCAACCTCTGGCAACAAGTTTGGTAGCATTAAGAGCATAACCATAGTCCTGGATAATACCCCGCCAAGCACAAGCATAAACATACAGGATGGGGCATTCCTTACAGATAGCGATACAATAACAATAACTGCTACTGATGATGGTTCTGGAGTAGCAAAGATATTCTACAGGATAGATGGAGGAGAGTGGTTATCTAGTTAGGCTAATAACTAACTAACTAGCCTAAAACCTCATCACCTATTTTTATACTTTGAATGATGTTCTCTCTCGTAATTGTATCAATCTCTAATAACATGACCATATATACACTCTATCCCTAACTCTTTGGCCTTATCTACTGCCTCTGCATCCATATTCACTGCTACTGCTATAAGCCTCTTTATGTTGTAGCCTATAACTGGTCTTATGCTGTTCACCTTCTCGTGAAACGTTACTATATCCTCTTCACTTATAGGGTTCTTAACCTCTATTATATCAGCATAGCCATTGCTAACGATTATATCAAACTCGTACTTCTTCCCCTTTGTTCCGTATAGCCCTTCCTTGTCTATGTACTCAAACCTTCTAGCCTTATCCTTGTCTATGCCTATCTGCATCAACTGATCTCTATATATGTTAAGGATTAGTCTCTCAAGATCTTTACCTACTCTTCTGCCTAGGGAACCAATGTTAACGCTCAACTCATCAACGCTCTTACTCAAGGAGGTAACTGCAATCCTTAGGTACATCAACTCCTCATCATGCCTTCTGAAGCCTTCCTGCATATCCTGCCTTAACTGTGATGCATCCTCCCTAAGCTTCTTGATCTCTTCAAGTATTGCGTTGAACTTTTTATCGTATCTTCTAAACCTCTTCTCCACCTTTACCAGCCTATCAAGCAACTCCTTATAGCCTATAAGCCCTGCTACTGCATGCCTGAATACTTTGTCCTTCTCAAGGAGGTTAAGAAACTCTTCCCTTAGGTTAAGGTTACTCATATTTATAGTAGAGATATAAGGATATATAAATAATGATGATGGAAAGACTCGATTGATAATGGTTATGTCAATAGCGCCTTATTAGGTTACTTCCAAATATAGATATAAGAATGAGCATTGTTAATAGAGAGATGAGAAGGGCATAGCCGTTCATGAACTCTGGCACAACCGTGAAGGTTAATGTAGCCTCTTTATCATTATGCCTTATCTTGACTGTGATCTTATCGCCTTCATCGCCAAAGTTGTAGAGATGGATGTTTGAACCTGTTTGACCTTTCTCCGATAGCAGTACAGTACCATCGTCTCTAACTATGGTGAGATCATACTCTACATCATGCATTGTTGAGAGGGTCTGCCTGTCTACTAGTTCTATAGATAAGATTGTTGGGCTAGCATTGCTTAACTTACTACCATCCTCTACTGGGAATACAGATAACCTAACTATCGTATTGGAATCTGGTCTACCGTTAGCATCTAAAAGCAACGACTCATAGGTAGATACTCTAGCAGTCATATCCCTGTCTATTGATACAAGGGAATAGGAGTCTAAAGCTTGCATATAATCATCATCTCCTAGGAATTCTACTCTCACAACATGTTTATCAACAGATGTTAGTTCATACTTTATTGATGCAGAACCATCATCCTTTGTTCTAACAGTACCTATAACCTGATCATTCAGCATAAAGTTTATTGGCTTATAGAAGAGAGGGTTACCATTACTATCAAGTAGTACTGCTTTAAATGAAACAACATCGCCAACATTAAAGAGAGGTTCGCCTTGCTCAAGATGTAGAGATACAGGCTCTCTTTTGCTAACCATATCTGCATAGTAGAACCTTATCCTCCATATATCACCAGAGATATTCGCTACATATATCTCGCCACTGCTATCAACCTCTATATCTGTAGGCACACCTATATTCAATTGATACACAGCAAAGTTGGATATTCTGGTGTAATCTGGTGGAGCAAGCTTTACCCTATTCAGTGAACTATCATTAAGGGTTAAGAAGAAGAGATCGTTAGCAAACTCTGGATACTTGCTTCCAGTATAGAATGCTATCTGAGTTGGTGCAGTTGTTATATTGCCAGAGGACCATATAGGCTTAACATAATCAGCAAGGTTAAAGTTGTATCTAGCGAACTCCTCTTCCTTCACTCT
>JACAFJ010000007.1 GCA_013538675.1 Candidatus Nitrosocaldus tengchongensis | reverse complement strand
GATTCACTGTTATGCAAGGTTATCTCGTCTATGCTTTTAGAGTAGTAGATCCTGCAAATGGCGAACTCTATAGCATGATAATAGATGCTGGCAACGGTTCAGTGCTCTACACATCAGAACCAGTAACATTCAGATCGTCCAAGTACTCAAATGCTAATATAGCAATAAGTATGTCTACTGCAGCATCCAATGCAGTTAAGGAGGTTGCAGATGCTACTGTAGAGTCTGGCAGATTAATAATTGATAAGGAGGGTAATGCAACATACGCCTTCATAGTTAGGGATGGTGAAGGCAAGTTCTATAAGATAAGGGTTAGTGCAGTAGATGGTAGCATCATAGAGGTGGTTGAGACTCGTGCAAAGTACTGGCAAGGATACTGGCATGGTCATGAAGGCTATGGTTATGGTTATGGTTATGGTTACGAATATAGTTATGGATTAAAGCATGAATGGAAGCGCTAATCACACAGTGATCCTTTATTTATTTTTAAATAAATCTTATGCATAGATTTAATCATGCAAGATGACAACAATTATGAAGATATACATGCTACAACAGATCTGCTCTTTGAACTTGCAAACACAAGCAGGTATGCAATACTCTACGAGTTGAGCAGGAAAGGAGAAGTTAGACTTGGCGAGGTTGCAAAAGCACTGAACCTCACAATGCAGGAGGCTCATAGGAACATGGCAAGGCTTGTTGATGCAGGTCTTGTTGCAAAGAACACCAATGGCAGGTTCATGCTAACTGAGTACGGTATGCTTACTGCTAGGCAACTTGACTACTTCAGATTCATAGCAAAGCATAGAGACCTCCTAAGATCATACACGCTAACAAGGGTACCAAGTGTATTCATGAACAGGCTGAACGAGCTTGTTAACTGCAGGGTGGTTCATGGTGTCTCTGTTGTACTTGAGAAGCTGAAGGCGTTGGAGGCTAGAGCAGAGGAGTACCTCTACATAATAGTTGCACAAGCATGGTATGAGGAGGGTAACATCCTTATAGAGAGGTTGAGTAATGGTATCAATATAAGGATGATCCTTACCAATAGCACTATAGTACCCAAGGAGATAATAGATTCTGATATACCAAAGACCATGCGTAGATTCGAACTAAATGGTGTACTTCAAACAAGGATAGTGGAGGGTGTTGGTGCTGCCATATATGTATCGGAGAGACAGGCAGGGCTTATGCTACCAAACCTATCTGGCATATTCGATATGAACATGCTCTTCCTAAGCGAGGATAAGTACTTTCATACATGGTGTAGTGATCTCTTCATACACTACTGGAACAGTGCTGATGAAGCAAAGGGTGTAGAAAGGATAGTTAAAGTAGTTGAGTAAAGTAGTAATAAGACTGTGCGTTAATTTATTAATTAATTAATTCATATATACATATTATGCATGGATAGAAAGATGAAGATAATGAGAAGGAAGAGGAGGAAGAGAAGAAGGAAGGGGATGCTTGAGGAACTCCTAAGCAAGGCAATACATGCAGATGATATCAATGCGTATACTGTAGTCTACAGGGATAGGGATATGCTGAAGGAGTTGAGCCTTGAGGAGTTCCTTAGACTATCTGAGAACTTTCAGAGCATACCTGCAAGCAGGATAGTATGCATTAAGAGGTATGGGGATGAGGTCTATTATTCAGCAACAGCAAGGCAAAGCACGAGTGATGATTAATGATGAATATAACGGATGTATACTCACCTATATGACTTCTGCCTCCTCCTCCTTGCCCCAGGACCGCCAAACTTCTTCGGCTCCTTCTGCCTTGGGTCCCCTATGAGTAGATGTCTATCATACTCCATTATCCTCTTCCTTATCTCCTCTCTAGTACTCCTTGGTAGTGGATGATCCTTGGCCTCCCTCTTACCCTTACCATAACCAGTTAATGCCTTTGCTATAGCAATTGCAGATGCCAATGCTTGACCAATCACACCTCCTCCTTCAACCCTGACCTTCAGATCAACCTTATTCCTTGCCTCTCCAGCAAGGAGAAGAGGTGTTAAGATGATATATCTGGCAACCTCTGGCTCTAATATCTCTGCTGGGATATTGTTTATCCATACCCTGCCATTGCCCTTGCCTATCACTGCAACTGCCCTAGCAGTCTTCCTAGCCCCTGGATAGAGTTCTAGCATGTTACTACTACTGCTGCTGCTCATGTACTCCACCCTATTGATCTAGCAAGATCATATATACTTATGTAGTACGACTCTGGCTTCCTTATCTTTGCATCCTCAAACGTCTTGAACTCTATCCTTGCATACTCCTCTGGCACTCCTATGTATACTCTAAGCCTCTTCATTGCACCGATCCCCTTTGGTCTCTTCCTTGGGAGCATTCCTCTTACCATCCTCCTTATTATGTTATCTGGTCTCCTTGGATGGAATGGACCATGCTTAGGATGTACAACACTTGATATCTCAAGGAATCTATGCCACTCATCAATAACTGAACTCCTATTACCACTTATGAATGCCTTCTCAGCATTGACTATAACAACATCGTTACCAGCTAGCAGCAACTTTGCTACATATGAGCATAGCCTCCCTGCTATATGCCCTGTAGCATCCACAACTATAAGGTTGTCCTTATAATCATTATCGCTATTACTACTATCTTGAGCGTTACTCACACTAATACTCTCAGACAACTATCCTCACCCCTGTACCCTTTGGATTCATCTTAACCAACTCATCTATACTCAATACCTTACCTTTGGCATTGAGTATCTTCTTTACAGCAGTGCTAGAGAATGAGAACGCTGCTACAGTTACAGGATGCTCTATGATTCCAGAGCCAAGTACCTTCCCTGGTACTACCACCATACTACCTGCACTGCTATACCTTGCTATCTTCGATAGATTCACCTCAACCCTCCTGCTCCTAGGTCTTTCAAGTAGCTCTCCTACCCTGCTCCATACGGCAGCATCATGCTCCTTTGCTGCTCTTCTAAGCCTCTCTATAGACTCAACCAATATTTGGTTTTGCATCT
Organism: Candidatus Nitrosocaldus tengchongensis; assembly: GCA_013538675.1. Classification (GTDB taxonomy): domain Archaea; phylum Thermoproteota; class Nitrososphaeria; order Nitrososphaerales; family Nitrosocaldaceae; genus Nitrosocaldus; species Nitrosocaldus tengchongensis. The sequence continues at coordinate 50,978 of JACAFJ010000007.1, read as the reverse complement.
GCATACGCTCTCAACCCTCCTCCTATACTATCGCCTAGATTGGTGATCTTCTCCTCTAATATGTTTATGGCCTCAATCAGTATATCCCTTGCAGGTAATGAGCCTACAGACTCCAACTCCAGTATGTAATCATCCTTGCTGCTATCAACCTCCTTCACGATGGAAACAGTAGTAGGCTGCCATTTTGCATGCATCTTACCTATACCTAACCTTGCATAGGCCTCGAACCTTATACCTTGACCCTTTGCAAGTGTAACTATTGGTATGTTATCGCTTATAGGCTTGACAGATTCATCCTCAGATATAATATCTGCAGAGGTTACTATCCTACCCTTCTCATCTGCTCTAACATCAAGGTAGAGTAGTACCCTACACCTTGGGCAACCTAGAGGGCTCTTGCATTCACACTCCTCCTGCCTTACAAACCTGTGCAGGGGTGTTGATAATGGTATTAGCCCTAGCCTATGTGCAAGTATCTCATCATGCATAACTGATGAGTTCTCATATATAACAACATCATCTATAGCCATTATTGGAACCTCTACCATTGCAATCCTCCTTAAGGCATTAACGTACTGGATAGGGTAGCCTCCGAACCTAACAGCTATCCTTGACTCTGATTGCTCTATAACCTCGATCATGCTAACCTTCTCTGCAAAGAATCAGACCACTTAAAAATCTACCGATTGCTATTCTGTTGATGATGGATGCTATATGTATATAATACAAATGATGATCAGTACATGGTTATGGAATGAGTATCTTATATGTAAGATGGTATGATATAAGTTATCCTTCTAAATTAAGGTTGTATATACATTGCATGAGGAATCAGCATCATCATGGCTACTAACTAGAAATATCATGACCGTACCCATGTTCTTTGATGAATCTAAGTTTCTTTGAGCAATGCTCGATGATATATATTTAAAGACCAATACAACATTCCTTCTCCAGCAAGATTGCATATTAATATATAGGTGTACAATAGAATCTAATCCATGGCAGATAAACTGAGCATAGTTAGGCTCGTTATAGAGGGAGAGAAGTTCGAGATACTGGTAAAGCCAGACCCAGCGTTAGAGTACAAGATGGGCAAGAGAGCTGATGTCTCGAATATACTTGCAAGTGATGAGATATACACTGATGCAAACAAAGGGAATAGAGCATCTAGGGAGAAGTTGGAGAAGTACTTTAGAACATCCAACACTACAGACATTGCAAGGATCATACTTGAGAGAGGCGAGCTTAACCTTACAAGTGAGCAGAGGAGGAGGCTTGTTGAGGAGAAGAGGAGGCAGATAATAAACATAATAACCAGATCGTATGTTGATCCAAAGACCCATCTACCCCATCCACCATTAAGGATAGAGCAGGCTATGGAGGAGTGCAAGGTCTCAGTAGATCCATTCAAGAAGGCTGAGGATCAGGTTAAGAGTATTGTTGATGCCCTAAGGAGTGTACTTCCAATGAAGTCTGAGAGGATAAAGTTCACCCTTATAGTGCCAGCACAGTACGCTGCACAATCATACAGTGTAATAAAGGGTATGGGTGAGATAGTCAAGGAAGAATGGCAGGCTGATGGCTCTCTAAAGGTTATAATAGAGATCCCTGCTGCAATACAGGCGAGCATGATGGATAGGCTAGCATCGATAACAAAGGGTACAGCGCAGGCGGTGATGATGAGATGATAGCAAAGAGGTATGTGCTCCCAGGGGATCTGATAGTTGAAGGCAACCCTCACCTCAAGCCACTAGCAAACGTTATGAAGGTAGGGGATAGGCTACACTCTACAAGGATAGGTATAGTTGAGATCAGCCAGAACGGTGTTAAGGTAATCCCGCTCTCTGGCATATACATACCTAGGATTGGTGATCTTGTCATAGGTAAGATAATAGACTACTCTGCCCTTGCATGGGAGGTTGATATAAACTCATGCTTCTTAGGTCATCTCCCAGCACAGGATGTCTTTGGGAAGGAGTTCTCACCAAGTAGGGATGATCTAACTAAGAGGTTCAACATAGGCGATGTTATAGCATGCAGGATACTCAACTTTGATAGGACTAGGGATCCATTGCTCACAGTTGCCGATAAGGATCTTGGCAAGATAAGTGAGGGAGAGATGGTGAAGATAAGCCCAACCAAGGTGCCAAGGCTTATAGGTAAGAGGGGTTCAATGATACAGATGATAGAACAGTTGACGAGATGCAGGATAGTGGTTGGGCAGAATGGTGTGCTTGTAGTCACAGGAGCAAACAAGGATATGAGAGAGGTTGCAGTTAAGGCTATAAAGATGGTTGAGGAAGGTGCACATACAGCAAACTTAACAGAGAGGGTCAAGGAGATGCTTCAAGGGGTGCAAGTTGGAAGATGAGTAGGTTGATGAGTGAAGAGGGTATAAGGATAGATGGGAGAAGGTGGGATGAGTTAAGGCCAGTGAGGATAGAGGTTGGAGTCCTCAAGAATGCAGATGGCTCATCGTACATAGAGTTTGGGAAGAACAAGATAGTTGTTGCTGTTTATGGACCCAAAGAGGTTCATCCGAAGCACATGGCCCTTCCAGATAGGAGTGTGTTGAGGTGCAGGTATCATATGCTCCCATTCTCCGTTGAGGAGAGGAAGAACCCTGCACCATCGAGGAGAGAGATAGAGATATCTAAGATAACTAGAGAGGCTCTTGAGCCAGCACTCATCCTTGAGGATTACCCTAGAACAGTCATAGATGTATTCATAGAAGTGCTCCAGTCAGATGGTGGCTCAAGGTGTGCTGGGATAACTGCTGCATCTGTAGCGTTGGCAGATGCTGGAGTAAACATGCGTGATCTTGTTGCTGCATGTGCTGCTGGCAAGGTTGGAGGGAGGATAGTGGTAGACATAAATGATGAGGAGGATAAGATGGGCGAAGCGGATATGCCTGTAGCATACCTTCCAAACCTCAAACAGGTCTCACTCCTCCAACTGGATGGCAAGTTGACAGCAGATGAGTATAGAGAGTGTTTGAATCTAGCAATAAATGGATGCATGCAGGTCTACAGTATGCAGAGAGAAGCGCTGATGAAGAAGTACTTCAGTACAGTAAACAAGGGAGGAGGGGATGAAGGAGGTAGCGTAGAGGAGTGAATGGCAGAGAGGAGTTGGTTACAATTATGATTATAATGATAGATGGTAAGTATAGAGGAGAGGAAGAGGAGGTTGCATGATAACATGAGTGTAAAGAAGACCACAACTATAGTAGAACAACTTAGGAGGGCACAGATGAACGAACTCTTAGCATTGAACAAGAGGTTAGATGGTAGAGGGCTGAAGGATCATAGGGAGTTGAGGATAGATGTTGGGTTGATAAAGAAGGCTAACGGCTCTGCCCTAGTCTCTCTAGGTAATACACAGGTAATAGCAGGCATAAAGGTTGAGGTTGATGAGCCCTTCCCAGATATGCCAGATAAAGGGCTGTTCATATGCAATGCAGAGGTTCTACCATTGGCATCACCATATGCAGAGCCAGGGCCTCCAGATGAGGATGCAATAGAACTTGCTAGAGTAGTTGATAGAGGGATAAGGGAGTCAGAGATGATAGCATTGGACAAGTTAGTGCTCATGAGCGGGAAGAAGGTCTATGCTGTATTTGCTGATGTTAGCGTACTCAACTCTGATGGCAATTTATTCGATGCAACTTCATACGCTGTAGTAGCAGCACTTCTAACAGCAAGGATACCAAAGTATGATGTGCAGGATGACAAATTAGTTAAGAGTGAGGAGACGATACCTTTACCAATCAACACGGTACCAGTATCTGTTACAATGGCAAAGATAGGGAATAGCATAATAGTTGATCCAACTGCAGAGGAAGAGGCATGCATGGAGGCTAGAATAACCATTGCTACAGATGAGCATGGAAGAGTATGTGCCATCCAGAAGGGAGGTAGTGGTACATTCTCACTAGAGCAGTTGAGCGAGGTCGCAGCCCTAGCGATAAGCATAGGCAATGAGGTAAGGGAGAAGATAAAGAATGCAGTAGCATCGGTAAGTACAAATAATAATAATAATGATGATAATGATATAAATAAAAGTATGGCTAGTTGATATGGCTAGTGAGTGAGTAGGATATGAAAGGCAAGAGCGAGAGTCTAAAGGGTTTAGGTGCAAAGTATGGTGCAACGTTGAGGAGAAGGTACTCCAAGATCTACTTTATACTCAAGAGGAGGCGTAACTGCCCAATGTGTGGTTCAATAAGATTCAAGCGTGAAGCTGTAGGTATATGGAAGTGCGATAAGTGTAACTACAAGGTTGCTGGAGGAGCTTATGATCTCTAGCATTAATGCTACAATAGAGGTAGAATACTATAGTAAAGAGGAGGTAAATGATAGCATAGCAAGATCCATCTACGTTGCGCTAGAACCTGAGTGTAGGGCAAGTAGCAAGAGCAAGGGCGAGGATGTAAGGATTGGTATAGTACTTGATGGTGTAAGAGTTAGGCTGAGTATAGATACAGGGGATATATCAACCCTTAGGGCTGTACTCAACTCATATCTAAGGTTTGTAGATGCTGCATATAGGTCTCTAACAATAACTAGATAGGTGATGATTGTAAAGAAGTGTGTATTAGGTGATTGGAAAGAGGCTGGTTTTATCAAACCACCTTCCTACTTATCCTATATGAATTTATTTCAGTCCTGTATATGCTCTAGCATGAGCGAGCAAGAACTACCGCCATGGCTAAGGGAGCAACTAGCAAGGTTGAATCAACTACAGCAGAACCTACAAGCCATACTGATGCAGAAGCAACAGTTAGAGATAGAATCTGTTGAGATAGACAAGGCAATAGAGGAGTTGAAGAAGGCTAGTGTAGATGATGCTGTATACAAGAGCGCTGGACCAGTACTTATAAGGGGTAAGAGAGATGAGGTGCTCAAGGAGTTGGAGGAGAAGAAGGAGTTGCTAAACACGAGGATAATGGTGCTTAACAAGCAGGAGAGCAGGCTGAAGGAGAGTCTGAAAGAGGTGCAGAGCAGGATAGATGAGATGATAAGGGGCCAGAGTACTGGTGCTAGGGCTGAGTAAGTGAGTGAGTGAGCAAGTAAACCTACAGTAGCCAGTAGACATGCTATTTCTACTCTACCCGTATGATAGTACATAGATGAGTAGGCATGTATCCAATATTATTAGTTTATAAGACATGATCATTACTATTATTACTATAAAATTACCATGAACTCGATGAGGAGTGTTAAGCATCTATGTATAATAACTCATAGACTTGCAGATGTTGATGCGTACTGCTCAGTCTACGCCCTATCAACACTATTCAAAAAGTATGCTAAGGATATAATTGCTGTATTCCCAGAGGGGTTGAATGCTATAGCCAATAAGGTTATGCATGATCTCCCATTGGATGTTAAGGTGATCATAGTTAATGAAGGGAAAGAGTATAGAGAGAATAAGGGTGGTGGTAATGGTAGTAATAATGATAATAATAGTAGTAGTTATGGTATCACCAGATCTACAAGAGATGAAGCAATAGGTATGCTAGAGTATTATGATAAGGATGATCTTATACTCATAGTTGATACAAATAATCCTGTTATGTTAGCAGGTGTATCTGAAGCAGTTACTAAGAGCAAGGCTAGGAAGATGGTTATAGATCATCATCCTATAGCAGTAGAAGCATCTAGGCTAGGCTTTGATGAGATGCGTGTTGATGTTGATGCATCATCTACATGCGAGATGGTCTACAGACTCTTCAAGGAGTTGAGGAGTAGGAGGATCGGCAGGAACGTTGCAAAGGCACTCCTTCTAGGAGTATTAACTGATACACAGAACCTAGCCATAGCAAGATGCGCTACCATCTCCATGGTAGCGGAGATGTGCAAACTGGTATCACTTGAGGAGTGTAGGAGCATACTGACAGTTGAGAGAGACTACTCTGAGAGGATCGCAAGGTTGAGGGCTGCACAGAGATGCAAACTATACAAGGTTAATACTGATAATATGGTAGATGCTAATAGGGATGGTTATAGTAGTCCTATAATAATTGCAGTATCCAGTGTTGGTTCCCATCATGCATCTGCAGCAAAGGCATTGGTAGACCTTGGTGCAGATCTCTCCATAGTCATTAGTAGTGAAGGTTCTATAGCAAAGGCAAGTTTAAGATCTACTCAGAGCTTCTATGCAAGGACTATGCTCCATTTAGGCAATGATGTACTTGCAAGGGTTAGTAGTGCTGGAGGCGGACACTCAACAGCAGCATCCATAGCACTAGAGATGGGTGAGGCTGAACTAACCAAAAGGATACTCCAAGTGATCAGGGAGAGGCTTGGGAGGCTTGATACGCTATAAGTAAGGTCCAGTTGGTTGTGATGTATGTAATATAACAAAGGTAAAGATTAGGTAGGAGGTAGGATATTGATGGATGAGCAGTAAGAAAGAGAGGTTCAGGATAGTGGTAGATGAGAGGGAGAGGAGGAGTAGGGTACCAGGTGCACTGAAGGAGTTGGGTATGGATGTTGAATACGCAACTCTAGATGTTGGAGACTACATAGTGTATGGAGACTGCTGTGTTGAGCGTAAGAGTGTTGGTGACTTTATCAACTCCATATACGATGCTAGACTGTTCATACAGGTTGATGAGATGCTGAAGCACTACTCAAGGCCAGTGGTTATAGTTGAGGGCTCATCAGCATCAATAGTAAGTATAGATAAGCCAAAGGTACTGTACGGTGCACTAGCATCACTAGCAGTAGAGTTTAGGGTACCAGTACTCTTTACACCATCTTACATGCATACAGCAGTTGCCATAGTAGCTTTGGCAAGTCATTGTAGTAGCAAGGAAGGTGCATATAGAGAACCTTTACTCAGGAGGATAAGGAAGGGCAGTAGTAGTAGTGATAGATCGCTAAAGGAGCAGCAACTAAGCATTATAGCATCTCTACCAGGGATAGGAGGTAAACTTGCGTCCAGACTACTTGAGAAGTTTGGGTCCCCTATGGGTATATTCAGTGCATCTATTGCAGATTTAGCAAGGGTCGAGGGCATAGGGTATGCGAAGGCAAGGAGGATAAGATATACACTTGATACCAGCATGAGTAGTAAGATAGCGGAGTATCGTATGCTCGATGATTATACTCATGGAAATACAGATGATGTGAATACTGGTTATTGTAATGTTGATAAGGAATGGGAGTAGATTTATGGTATGTGATCACAGTATTATTTATTCATTCATTCATTTATTCATCGCTATTCTTACTACTATTTCTAATCAACCTATACTTGAGTTCATTCCCACAGATCTTACATACCTTACTTGAACCACTGTAAGTTATTCTACAGATCTTACAGTATCTTATCCATGAACCAACATGCCTTATACCCTTGCTTATTATATAGGATACGTCCAATCCTATAACACCTGCCACATTCGCTATGCTATAGTCATCGGTAACTATGGTAACATCATAGTAGTAGGATCGTTGAAGCATCAGTGCTAGTGCTATGAGCGAGATATCCGCATCAGATAGAGCATCGTGCTCGCCTACTTTCTCTGCATAGGATCTAGCCTCTGCAATACACTCTTTATCTGGATCTAGTACTATCAAGTTACCTACATCTACTAGGAGGTCTATAGCCTCTATACTCTGCTTTATATGCCGAACCTCCTTCAGAATAGCAGTTGTGGTGTAGTATTTTGATGAGGATAGCAATGGTATACCAGCATAGAATGCTGTTGCGTCCAACACTATTGCTCTATCCTTCTTCCCCTCCTTCTTCTTCTCCTTCTCCTTCATCATAATCCCATCCACCTATGCTCTTGCTCCATTGTACTTATCCTGATCATTCATACACCATCCATCATGAACTTAAAGGTATATTCATGCTCTTACCCATCATGCATGCTTGTAAGTTGCCTCAAACCCCTAGGCTCAAACCTTACAAATAGTGCATCATGCTCATATCTTCCTATGCTTATAACCTGACCCTGCTTTACATCATGCACTACTTGCCCATCTATGACCATCTTTGCATCCATGTTGCTGTTAACCTCAACACTTGTTACTGGGATGACTATGCTTGGTAACCTGTTTATCGATGCTATAGGGGTTATCATCATCGCTTCTAACCCTTCATACACTATCACTCCTCCAAAGGATAATGAATGTCCAGTAGAACCAGTTGGTGTTGATGCTATAAGTCCATCCATCCTGTATGCTACTTCTGTACCCATAATCCTTATCCTATACGTTGGTGTTCTAGTTAGGCTATCCCTTGTTATGAGTATCTCGTTCAGTGCTGGTTGCAATGCTTTGCCATCAACACTTGCTATTATACGCATCCTCCTCTCTATGTAGAATGAGTTGGAGAAGAGCCTCTGCATAGCATACTCTATATCAGATGCCTCTGCAGTAACCTCTGCCAGCATGCCCTTGCTTGTTGGTAACCTTATTGCAAGTATGGGTACCTGCTTAGATAGCCATCTTGCAGTCCTAAGCACTGTGCCATCTCCTCCTACAGTTATTGCTAGATCCAGATCGAGGGCCTTTATCATATCCTCATCTATCTCCCTTGCATATCCAACTGCAAGAGGGTTCACTGTATAAACACTACAACCTTTAGCATGCACCATACCAACTATGCTTGATGCAAGTTCTGATGCTCTTGCACTTCCATACCTTGTTGTTATCAACACGCTCCTTATCTGCACACATACTCTGCATGTAATAGAAGATAAAAACTATGCCTTACACATATATAGAATCATCCATGCATCCTTGCAATGAGCAGTGGTAATATGTTGAAGAATGGGCAGTTCTTCATAATATATGAGCATGATGATGCGTTTGTGTTGGAGGATAAGACGAAGAGGAATCTTACAGTACTTGAAAGGTCGATGGATGAGAGGTACGGTGTTGAGGCAGAGAAGGGCATTATATATGATGCAGATGGTAGAGGATACAAGGTTAGTATAAGATTACACTTCCCTAAGGAGAGATACAGGTTAGAGGATGTGGTTGCAGTAGCAAAGAGCATAGATGAGTTCTATAGAAGGTTGATGGAGGAGACATGCCCAGACTGAGTGATAAGATGTTAGAATAAGATAGTTAGTTAGTTAGTTGACCATCAATCCATCAATACATCGATCCATTATCAATGCATAATCTGCCCAGATGCTATGAGCATAAGATTGATTATGATTATGAGTACTACAGCAACTATACCTGCTACCCTTGTATAATGCATCACCATACCCATCCTCGATACCAATACCACCAATGGCACTGCTACAAATGGTAGCATCAATGATAGCACTACCTGTGAGTAAACCAGTATATCTATAGCCTTTATACCTATAAATAATGCTATAAGCAAGGGTACCATGTTGATCATCCTAACGATTAATCTTGTCTTCCACTGTGTTATGCTCTTACCCCTTATGCTCTCCATGACCTTCTGTCCTGTAACCACACTTACTAGGGATGAGGAGATGCCAGATGCTAGGAGTGCTATGCCAAATGCATAGGCAGCAATGGAGCCATAGAGCGGTATGAGCGTATTGTATGCTTCAGTCATATCTGTAACCTCTATGCCTTTGGTGTAGAATGCACCATACGCTGCTATCTGCAGTGATGCATTTATCATCGCTGCTACTGCAAGATACACTATAGTCTCCCTTGTATGCCTCTTCAACTTATCCTTCATACCATTCCACCTCTCAGCAGTAAGATAACCATGGAGTATCAGGGCATGGGGCATAACAGTTGCTCCAAGTATGCTTGCTGTCAGTATCACTTGATCCCCAGTGAGTGTTATGCTTACACTCTTCTCTAATACCAGCATGGGCTCTGGAGCGATCATGTAGAGTTGTACAACATAGCTCAATCCTATTATAGCAACCATCAAGCCTACCATAAGTTCCAGCCTCTTCCTCTTCTCAGATGCTATCAGAAGTATCATTACATCTATCACTGCTATCCCTGCTGCTATATGCAATGGTAAACCTAAGAGTAGATGGAGTCCTAGTGCTATGCCTAGGAATTCAGCCATATCTGTTGCTATAACTATGGCAAGTAATGGTATAGAGTATGCTAGCCTAGCATACCTATGGCTATTCAACCTTGCCAGGGTTAGATCAACTACAGATCTACCAGCAACTATACCAAGTTTGCCAGAGAGGTACTGTAACAACATAGCAACTATACTTGCCATCCATACTACCCATAGTAGATCCAATCCATGGAGAGAGCCAGAGGCTATGTTGCTCCCAAAGTTCCCAGGATCAACATATGCTACACTAACTATGGTAGCAGGACCAAAGAGCCTTAGTAAGCGTAATAGTCTCACATCCAATTGTAACAATTTAGACTATTTTAACTTTCTTAGACTAGACTAACTTATATGATATAAAGGTTTTTAGGTTAGTACATTGCAATTAAGGCGATGTCTTCACTACTGGAAGATAAGGTGTACGCTGTACTCTCAGAGACTACCAAGCGTGGTGTATACCCTCTCCATGGATACAAGTATGGCTTGTATAGGATACCAGTTGATCTAACAAGCAAGGAGGATATAGAGAGTGTTGTATCATCCCTTAGCAGCATCTTCAAGGTAGATGCCTATGCTGACAGGATCTATGTTACGTACAGGTGGAAGGAGCAGGATGTAACATCTGTGAAGCCAGAGGAGTGGAGAGAGGTTGAGTTGGAGGTTACAGTTGAGATAGTTACTGGAGAGGTTATAGACATAATATACCAAGTCAAGCCCCTTGATTACTTCCCAGATGCCTACTGGGTAAAGAACTACAGGATAAAGGCTGATAACAATGCAAAGATGATCATAGATACCATACTTAGGAGTACTATCATAGGGGATAAGTTGGTTAAGGATTGGACGAGGAGGTACAAGATGGATGAGCAGACTGCTAGAAGGAGGCTTGAAGGATTGACACCGCTGGCAAAGATGATGGCGGTGATGGAGGCTGTTGTAAGTGCTCCAGCACAACAACAGGTAGTACAGCAGGTACAGCAACCACAACAACAGCAACAACAGGCAGTAGCAAGCACACCTCAAGCAAAACCAGCAGGTGTAACAAAACCAACGGGTGCAGCAGGAGGAGCTCATACAGGTAAGGGTATAGATCCAAACTTCACCAAGAATAGGCAGGTTGCTGGGGAGCATCTTGGTCATGCTGTATGGGGACCTGTGAATCCTCCACAACTACTAGGCATACATGGCACATACGTTGCAGTAGACTTTGATATATGTGTTGCAGATGGTGCATGTATCGAGGCTTGCCCTGTCAACGTGTATGAGTGGTTCGAGACTCCAGGGCATCCAGCATCTGAGAAGAAGGCAGATCCTGCTAGGGAGGCTGACTGCATATTCTGCCTTGCATGCGAGACCGTATGTCCTCCAATGGCCATAAAGATAACCAAGAAATCATAAGCAGTGATCTATACAAGTGATTTTTATCACTTAACCTTATAAATATAAGTTGTCTTTCTCCCAATCGATTTAATAATTTTTTTAGTATTACTTATATTATTATTCAACATGAGCATTAGGCGTGATAGAGTACCTTGCGTATGTGATGTTTGTTACTGTGTCATGGATTATGAGTATCTATGGTTTCAACTTTTACTATCTGTTCTTCCGTTCAATTAAGAACGGAAATGGACAGGGTAAAGGTTTGGCTCTAAATAAGAATGGGAATGGTAATGGTAGTATCAGTACTAGTAGTTACAATGGTAATAATAATAATGGAGATTGTAATGTAAGATTAAGCAATACAGGTTATGAGCAAGCTATAGACCCTCCCCCATACGTAACCGTACAGTTACCCATTTACAATGAGAAGTATGTTGCTGAGAGGCTCATAAGGGCAGTATGCAGGATGGACTATCCCAAGGATAGGATGCAGATACAGGTTCTGGATGACTCTACAGATGAGACTAGGGAGATATGTGCTGAACTTGTGGAGTACTACAAGGCTAGAGGGTATAGAATAGAGCATGTATGGAGGAGGGACAGGGTAGGTTACAAGGCAGGTGCACTCAAGGAAGGGTTAAAGAAGGCTGATGGTGAGTTCATAGCAATATTCGATGCTGACTTTATACCTCCTCCATGGTTCCTAAAGCGTGTTATACCATACTTTGCCGATGAGAGGATTGGGCTTGTACAGTGCAAATGGGGTCATCTGAATGAGGATTACTCTACACTTACACAGGCACAAGCATTGAGCCTTGACTTCCACTTCACCGTTGAGCAGAAGGCAAAGAGCCTAACCCATCTCTTCATGAACTTCAATGGTACAGCAGGGGTTTGGAGGAGATCATGCATAGATGATAGTGGAGGATGGCATGTTGGTACACTTGTAGAGGATCTCGATCTGAGTTATAGGGCACAGATGAAGGGATGGAAGTGTATGTATCTTGATGGTGTGATTATAGATGCTGAACTCCCAGTGCAGATCAACGCTGCAAAGAGACAGCAGTACAGATGGGCCAAGGGCTCCATACAGTGTGCAATAAAATTACTCGATAAGATACTCCTAAGCAGGCATCTCTCGATAGATACAAAGATACAGGCGTTCATACAGTTGACAAGACATACTGTGCATCCGTTACTGCTTACACAGTTCCTCATCCTACCCCTCCTTCTAGCGATGAACTACAACATATACCCTATTCAGAGTGCCCCACTCTCACCATTAATAGCATATGCCATACTTGGCCCAGGGTTCTACATGTATGTGATGAGGAGGCTCTGGCCAGATAGATGGTTATCAAGGACAAAGGCATACTTCTTCCTCATCCTATTCTTCACAGGAATATCTGTAAGCAATACCATAGCAGTGTTCGATGCCCTCCTTGGGAGCAGATCAGAGTTCCATAGGACACCAAAGTTTGGCATAGTCAAGAAGGGAGATGATTGGAGAGGCAAGGATTATGTCCTCCCATTCACAAAGACAACACTGCTTGAGATATTCTTTGCTGGCTATGGCATAGTTGGTATATTCATCTCAATATTCAGTGGTAATGCTGTATATGCACCATTGCTTGCACTCCAGACATCTGGCTTTATATATATAGCAGCACTGAGCATATCGCACTCAATCTTTAATAACAGGAGAGGGGATGTTAATGGTGCTGGAGGTAGGGTTAATGATACAGAGAAGGACACAGATATCGGGATCAACTACAGTTATGGAAAGGAGATGGATGGAAGAAGAGAAGGAGGGAGGAGGAATAGGAATGATACAAAGTATAAGGGCAAGGAAGTGGAGGAGGTTGGCTACAGTATGAAGCACTATAGGTTTGTACTTGGTGGTATACTGGCACTCTTGATGTTTGGTGTTGTGATGGCGTACGTAGGCTATGCATCAACCGTATATCCCCTTGAGAAGGCTAGAGGATATATAGCTGTAGCAGTGACATCTAACTCCCCAACTACCATGCTAGAGTATGTTCTAGAGATAGAACAGTTGATACCAGAGAAGGGTAATCCAGTATGGGTATTCCCAACAGCAAGGACAGACTTTGCTATGATGCATAAGAGCATAGATGAGATGAAAGAGAGGTTGAGGATTATAAGCGCTCTGCCTAGGGATGGTGAGGCATTCAACACTGGTATGAGCGATGTTAGAGGCCAACTTGTACAACTTGAGGATAACATAAGGGAGGCTGTACCATATGTGTATGTAAGTTTCCAGAATGTTATGCTTAGTGCAATATGGATAACTGTTATACTTGCAATATTCACTCTCATGAAGAGGAGTAAAGCAAGGATAGAGAGGTTCGAAGATGTAGAGAGTGAGAGGCTTGGCAGTAGTTAGTAGTTAATCAACACCATATACATTCACAGATTGATATACTCTATCTTGGCATTAGGATCACTTGCTCTCAGCCTTGTATCCGCAGTAACTATTATAGCATTGAACTTCTTTGCCAATGCTATCATATATGCATAGACCATTGGCATGCTAGGATTTGAGGCTTTTATCCTTCCAGCATCCCTTATCAACTCAAAATCAACATTGATCAACCTTATGTTTGAGTTCTTTATAGCCTCGAGTCTGCTACTTGCTACTGTGTAACCAAAGTGCTCCACCATCCTCTGGAAGAGCTCTGCAAGCATAGGCTCAAGTATATAACCATATGCATGCTCCTCAATTATGCTCTCTATAACCATCTTTGCATCCTCATTACCTATGAAGTAGAGGAGGAGTACTGTAGGATCTATTATGTAAGCCTGTGTATTAATACCCATAACTCATACACACCTCTCTCCAGATATCTGTATATGATATTCTGATGCATAACCCCATACCATACAAGTGATAGATCTCATCATGTCATATCATCATTGTAGCCCTCCTACTCTCTAGCATCTCCTTCAATATCCTCATAACAACCTCTCTATTATCTTCATCTATACCAAACATGTTCCTTAGAGATACCAATGGTATCAGTCTTATCCCATCCTCGCCATCTATGAACTTCATCTTTGAACCCTTTGTTATCCCATACTTACGCCTCAATGGTACTGGTATCGATATCGTGCCTAGTTTGGTAACTGTATGTATATACTCCCTCTCCCCGCTCTTGCCTTCTATAACCTCTCCTCTCTCCTCCTCACCTTCCTCTCCTTCCTCATCCTCCTCTACTACATCATTATACATTGTTATATCATCCATATTATTATCCATCATATAATAAATTGTTATCGCATATTAATAATCTTTTTATTAATAAAAAGATACTTACATCTCATCCATATGCTCATTCTGGGGTGTAGTTGAATAATCCTCCTGCCTCTATTATCCTCTTTATAAGAGGTGGGAATGGTTTCATCACATATACCTTCTCTTTGCTTATATTCCTAACCTCATTCTTATCCAAGTCTATCTCCAACTCATCGCCATCATCTATCTCATTGTACGCATCCTCATCTATCTCTATTGGAAGCAGGTAAGCACCATCTACAGCGTTCCTATAGAATATCCTTGCGAATGACAATGCTAGAACTGCACTTATGCCAGCATAACTCAATGCTATTGGTGCATGCTCCCTGCTTGAACCACACCCAAAGTTCCTGCCAGCAAGTATAAAGTCCCCTTTCTTGACCTTCTTAACAAAGTCTCTATCTAGACCTTCCATTGCATGCTTTGCCAACTCGTTATGGTCCATTATCTTGAGGTATGGACCAGGTATTATCACATCAGTATCGATATTATCCCTAGCGTATTTGTGTACCCTGCCTCTAACCATGGAGTATCACCATCATAACAACAATCATCCTCCCCCTAATATCATACATCCCTAGGGTCTGTTATCCTCCCTGTAACTGCTGATGCTGCAACCACCTTTGGAGATGCAAGATATGTTTTAGACTCAACATGCCCCATCCTCCCTGGGAAGTTCCTGTTTGTAGTGCTAACACATACCTCATCCTTTGCTAATACACCCATGTGTGCACCACAGCATGCACCACATGTTGGTGGACCTATGACTGCTCCAGCCTCAAGGAATATGCTGAGCAATCCATCGTTAAGTGCCCTCATGTATATGCTCTGTGATGCTGGTAGTACTTCAAGTCTAACCTTAGCCTTCTTACCCTTGATTATCCTTGCTGCCTCCAGCAGATCTGTGTACTTTGCACCTGTGCATGAACCTATGTATGCTCTATCTACCTCTATGCTACTCAACTCCCTAGCATATGAGATGTTTGCTGGTGAGTGTGGTTTCGCTACTATAGGCTCAAGTCTGTTAACCTCATACGTGAATATCTCCTCATACTCAGCATCCTCATCACCCTTTACAGCCTTGAATGGTCTATCTGTTCTCTCCTTCACATATGCTATAGTCCTCTCATCTGGCTCTATTATGCCGTTCTTTGCACCAGCCTCTGTAGTCATGTTCGTTAGTGTGAAGCGCTCATCCATGGGCATCTCAGCTATTGCAGAACCTGCGAACTGCATAGCCTTGTAGTTCGCTATATCAGTGCCATTATCGCCTATTATCTTAAGGATGATATCCTTGGCCATTATATAGGGAGGGATGCTTCCTTCCAACTTGAAGAGCAAGGTCTCTGGTACTCTAAACCATATCCTACCATGTATGAGCACGTAAGCAATATCTGTATGCCCCATGCCAGTAGCAAAGCATCCTAGTGCGCCAGTGGTATTTGTGTGCGAGTCCCCACCAACGTACACCTCCCCTGGAAGTACCATCGCCTCTTCATGGGAGAGTGTATGGCATATACCATACTGCCCCATCCCATACTTGAAGTGCTTCTTTATGCCAAACCTCTCGCTCATCCTCTCTAAGGTCATTATATTCTCTGCTGCTATCTTATCTACTGCAGGTACAAAGTGATCCTCTGCTATCCAAACCCTATCAGAGTCCCATACCCTCTCTATCCTCTTACCCTTCCTCTCCAACTCTCTCAGCACCATCATAACCCCAGGACCAGAGACATCATGCACCATAACCTTATCAACACTTGCAAATACAACATCCCCTGCTGCAACCCTCTCTCTATTGGATGCTCTAGCAAGTATCTTCTCAGTTATGGTCATCCCGCACATAGCAGATGCTTATAGGATAAGCCATTAATAATGTTTTTGAGATCTAGCATCTATGAGGGTTATAGGCATAAGGGTTAAACCTAGGCATGAGAGGTTCGACCTCTTCAAGGTTATAGTAGATAGCATAAAGGGATGCGATGAGCATATAGAGGATGATGATATAATAGTTGTATCTAGCAAGTTCGTTGCCATGAGCCAAGGTAGGGTTATAGATATGAGCAGTGTTGTACCAGCAAGGGATGCATATGCTATAGCATCAAGGCATAACATGGATGCAAAGATGGCTGAGTTGGTGCTTAGAGAGGCTGATCATGTATTCAGTGGTGTCCCAGGGTTCCTGCTCACAGTCAAGGATGGTATGCTTGCTCCAAATGCTGGGATAGATAGATCAAATGTTATGCATGGGCTATCCATACTCTACCCTGTAGAGGCTTTCAGGATGGCTGATATGCTAAGGGACAAGTTCCTAATGTATGAGAGGAAGAGGGTAGGTATTGTGATAACAGATAGCAGGCTTATGCCAACTAGGATAGGAACATCTGGAGTAGCAGTAGCAGTTTCTGGCTTCGAGCCTGTGAAGGATAGAAGGGGGAGTAGGGATCTCTTCGGTAATGTTATGCGTGTTACATTACATGCAGTAGCAGATTGCATAGCATCTGCAGCAAATCTAGTTATGGGTGAGACAGATGAGTCTATGCCAGCAGCAATAGTTAGAGGTTTCAAGGCAAAGATGAGTATGAGAGGATATAGGTGGGATGATCTTGCAGTACCTCATGAACAGTGCATCTATGTAAGGGGGTTGATGGGATATGCTAACAACATAAGACAACTATGGGCAGATAGGTAGGTTATATTTTAACATAAACAAACCTGCTGTACCTACAATTGTATACACTACTATACTGTTGCACTACTTCAATCATAACATTATCATTACTATTATCATCATCAACCATCTCAACATACATACAAGGGTTCTTGCTTGCCTATCCCCTCTATGCACTCTTCATACAATAAATAATAAAAATCGCTGGTGATAGTTATTGCTCTCCTATCTCATATACTATTGTTACTACTGCTGTTATCTGCTGCTCCCCTGGCATGATTGGAGGATAGTATGCAGGTGGTAGTGCGAGTATGCTCTCAGGTCCTCCATAGAGTGAGCCACCTATAGCCTCTCTAAGACCAAAGAATGCTATAGGCTGACCATTGAAGTTTATTGCTATGCTCTTTATGCCCTTTATGCTCAAATCCTGCAGTGCCAGTATAACCTTTGCATTATCCTCAGCATCCTTCATAGCCATCTCTATAACCTGATCCCTGTACTGCTTCTGTGCATCTAGCGATATAGAGTACCATGGACCATCTATCCTGTTTGCTCCTGCAGATACAGCCTTGTCTATTATCTCAGCAGCATTCTCAACCTTCTTTGTTAGAACATTTATCGTGTTACTTGCTTGATAACCAACTATAGTTGGAGGAGTACCATCTTGAGGATACTGGTACTGTGGATATATGCTGAAGTATGATGTTCTAACCTCCTTCTTCTCCTCTAAGCCTAGAGCCTTTAGTGCATCTATAACACTGGTAACTATCTCTGAGTTCTTTGCAACTGCATCCTTGGAGGTTTCTGCAAGAGTATCGACTCCAATGTTTATGGATACCGTATCTGGCATGACAGAGATGTAGCCAAAACCGTTGACCATGAGTACCTTCTCTCTTACATCAACATTAGTAGTAGTGCCTTCATTGCTCTTCTGTAACTCTAACGAGCGTTGTGGTGATGACATCTCTTGCGTAGTAGTAGTAATGGTGCTATCATTGTTGCTACTACTACTCCTCTGATACCTCATCATATTATTTGGAGATGCTACTACAGTACTGCTTGATGAGATAAGATATGTTGCTACCACTATAGCAAGGACTGCTGCTGCCATTGTTACATAAATAGAGGTATTACCCTTCATATATCTACTTATCAATACATGCTATTAACCATTGCTGAGTTTATATTAGCCCGTAGCTATCAGCACTACTACACCTGTTAGCAGAGGGATGGTAATGTTATCGTTTATAGGCAACGGAGCCTGTTCTACAGCAACCCCTACTAAACTTGCCATCAATGCTATTAATGGCTGAACAAGAAGCATGGAACCAAGCATGGATACTACAAAGAATGCTAGTGAGCCCTCTACGCTCTTGCCTGTACAAGGTATCCTATGCCTTCCATATGCTCTACCAACTATAGATGCAGAGCCATCGCCAAGTGTTACAACTGCAATACCAACATAGTTGGCTGGTTGAGGCAATGCGATGAGTGTTATTAGGATGCCTAGTGCAAGGTATGCTGGTGCCATCACTGGTTTGGAGATAGGCTCGTCTTCACGCCTAGCAAGTGATGTTACCTTCGATACTACAGGTATATTGATACCCAACCTTAAACGTATATACTCAGATACACAGTATATTGCAAGTAGAACTACAAGTAAGGATAATGCTATGTATGGAGAGTGCATATAAAGGGATATCATCGTGAAGCCGAGCATATGTATGGATTTTCTGATAGCCTCTCTCCTTAACATATCCAGCCAGATTGATTATGTACATGCTATAAAGGTTAGTTGATTGGCTAGTTGATTGGTTGATTTATTTATTGATCTGCGGGCCCGGTGGGCTTCGATCCCACGACCTAGGGCTCTCTGTCTGCAAATAAGCAACCGCAAGCCCTCGCCATATCCTAACTAGGCCACGGGCCCATCACCTTGCTTGCTACACTATTCTATTAGAAGCGATGGTTAATAAATTAAATCATTTCCAAAGGAGTGAATAGACTATGAGAAGGTTTTTAATCTCTATGGTAGCAAGAGGATCTGTTGAGATTTGAACTACCTAGGGGAATGAGGGATATAGAGGATGAGGAGTACATGCTCATAGAGCATCTTAGGCATAGGTTCATAGAGACTGCAAGACTCTTTGGCTTCTCAATGGTTGAACCATCACCAGTTGAACTCCTCTCTACTTTAGAGGCAAAGAGTGGCCCTATGATAAGCAATGAAATATACGCCTTCAAGGACAAGGCTGGTAGGGATATAGCGTTAAGGTTCGATCTCACAGTTGGTCTAACAAGATATGTAGCAGGGAGGAGGGACTTGAAGATGCCCATAAAGCTAGCAGCGTTTGGACCAGTGTGGAGGTATGATGAACCTCAGATGGGAAGGTATAGGTGGTTCCACCAATGGGATGTAGAGGTCTATGATAACTTTAACATAGAGTCCGATGCCGAGGTTATAGAGTTCACAAAGTACTACTTCGACTCCCTTGGAATACCAGTTAGGATAGAGATATCTGATAGGAAGATGCTTGAAGGGATGATAAGGAAGAGGTTAGGGGTAGAGGATGAGCAGATGGTGCTTGATATGCTTAGAGCAGTAGATAAGCTATCAAAGAAGAGCAAGGATGCCATAATACAAGAGTATACAGCAAAGGGTATCGATGTTGGGAGGTTAAGGTCATTACTTGAGATGATAGTAGGACTGAGGGGTAGCATCGATGATATATTGAGTAGTGATCATCTCAAGGGTATCGATATCGATGCATCTAGACTAACCGCACTAGTAGACTCTCTCAAGGCTAGGGGCATAGGTGATATGGTAGTGAACATGAGCATAGTTAGAGGCCTAGACTACTACTCTAGCATAGTATTTGAGGTATTCTCAGAGAAGAGCAACCTTGCATTGGTTGGAGGGGGTAGATACGATGTACTGCCAGAGGTATTCGGGAGGAAGGATATTGGTGCTACTGGCGCTGCTGGAGGTATAGAGAGGCTAGTATTACTCCTCAAGGATATGCGCTATGGGAGTGATATACTGTATGGTAATGATAAGGCTAGGGCTAGCATCTTCGTAGCCTATACAGATGATAGGTTGAAGGGTGATGCTATGATGCTGACATCTAATCTTAGAAGGAAGGGTGTGAAGAGCGAGTGTATAGCAGCAAGCCTAAAGAGACAACTTGACTATGCATCTAGTAAGGGATACAGATTTGCTGCCATACTTACAGATAGGATGAGTAGAGAGAACATAGTAGTGTTAAAGGATATGATCGATGGGAGTGAGAGAACAGTTCAGTTTAATGCATTGCTCACAAACCCATCTGCTGCTATTATAAGCATATGATCGCTAACTAACTATTGTACATACATGAACCATGCATACATGCATATATTATTATAATCATCGTTGTTATGCCTTGAATGCCCTACCAAGCATAACCATCTCTGGACCAGTTGTAAGTGATCCTACCACTACTGCCTTTGAGTTTGCTACTATGCCAGAGGATACGAATGGTACCCCTCCATTAACCGTTGCTGGCTCTACATCAACCTCTAGTGTGCTACTAACCCTCTCTATCTCCTCATCACTTGCATTTGGATGTACCACTGCTCCCTTGTTTGTGCATGAGAGTACTGCTCCTACTTGATGGTACGATGCTATGCTCATCTGTACCACCTTCACGCTTAGAGTATCCTTGATGAGATCTACACATCCATCTAGCAGTGTTGATACTATAGCTGCCCTATCATTGACTGCTACAAGGTTGCCTACTGCAGTAAGCCTAGAGTTGAGCCTAGCAACCTTCAAGCCAGTAGATCTCTGAAGTGTATTGAGTTCATCCTCATCAACTATACTTGCAACAACTATGCCATGGTTATTGGCAACCATCAAGGGCCCAAGCAATCTAGTATAGGCTAGAGATACCCTAACACTCTTTGCAGATAGGAACTCCTCTAACCTAGAGGCTTTTGTATGTGCAAAGCCTTTGGGCACGAAGATGTAATAGTCATTAGCTCTCATGAATATTCCTATGTTAGCGCTCCTATACACCATATACTTGTATATCGACATATGATTACATTCAATTAATACAAATATGAACTTATAGCATAGGCAGGCTATGATAGGAACAAGACCTATCGATTGTTCGACTCTACAATATCGTTTATATAACATTACGACATAAGAGGCATGAGGTAAAGACATATGCCTATAGATCCAGACTTTCCAAAGGGATTACAAGTGATAGGGAAGCACTACAACAAGGATGGGGAGCACTTCCACTTCGTCTGGGGTCCTGGAAGGCTCAAGGATGCTGCAGAGAATGAAGAGGCTAAGCATGACTTTGCTGCTAGGGGAGAGGAGATAGTGCCTCTAGGGGTACATGGCACTATGGTTGCAGTTGATTGGGATGCATGCTACGCTGATGGTGCGTGCATAGAGGCATGTCCAGTGCAGGTGTATGAGTGGTATAGAACAGCAAACGATGTACCAGCAGTAGAGGCATGGAAGTATCCAGGAGGTAATGGTGAGACTACAAAGGATCACAGGAAGGACCATACAGACAAGGCAGACCCAATAAGGGAGCATGACTGCATATGGTGCATGGCGTGTGTATCTGTATGCCCACCCCAGGCAATAAAGGTTGATCAGTCGAACCTAGAGTACCATGAGAAGGCTGCTGGAACGTACAATCCAGAACTTGCAAAGAGCGCACAGCCTCCACCACATGGCCACCATTAATTAATTAATGAGTAGTAGCCATTTCAAATTTTTTCATTATCAATGCCTATAGTCCTTATCATCCTCTTAACATCTAGCACGACAACCTGCGTTGGTATGTTTATGTTGAACATCCTCTCATCTGGTTGATTGAATCTTAGTATATGAATCAATATATTATTATTGCTACTGCTGGGTGATGATGATGAGCCTATCCCTATCCTTCTCCTCATCCTACCTGTAGGTAACCTACTCTTCTCTATTACAACCTCTGGCTCAAAGAGCACATCGAACGTGTAGATGTATGAGTTGCCCCATAGCGAGAATGAGTACTCAACTCTGTAGTATGGTATTGATAGCCTAGGAGTGCTTAGACTACTGGATGAGTGTAGTATCTCTTCAGCATCATAGAACCTGTTATGGAACTCATCTATGAATGGTATCTTTGCATAAACGCTCCTCTTTACACCCTTCCTCTCCATTATACCTGCATACTTTGCAAACTCCTGCTCTGGCAGTATTGAAGGGCCATACTTATGGTCATCGCATAGCATTACCCTTCTATTAACTATCAACCTGTTGTCGCTAAGAGTATTCAAGAGTCTAACTATATTCTCTATGAACTGCTGCTCATTGCACTCATATACTGCCAAGTCTCAGCACCTCGCCTATCCTGCC
Organism: Candidatus Nitrosocaldus tengchongensis; assembly: GCA_013538675.1. Taxonomy (GTDB): domain Archaea; phylum Thermoproteota; class Nitrososphaeria; order Nitrososphaerales; family Nitrosocaldaceae; genus Nitrosocaldus; species Nitrosocaldus tengchongensis. The sequence continues at coordinate 28,169 of JACAFJ010000007.1, read as the reverse complement.
TATGGTATAATCAGTAGCATACATGCTTATCACTGGGTCTCTAGGGTATGCATCGCCTACCTCCTCAGATACGCTTATGCACTCAACCCCCTTTATGAAGAGCATCTTCCTCCAGAATCTGCCATCGCTAACTATCAATGCATCCTGCTCCAGGATAAACCCTAGCTCTAGTAGGCATGATGTAACCTTCTCTAGGGGTATCAGTACTGCAACTGACTTCGCCCTTAGCTCAACCATCATACAGTATTAGATGCATACAAAATATAAATTTGCTCTTAGTAGTAATGATACATACAAGGCAAGGCCACGCTATGATTAATAATGGGTTGGTTAATAAACCTATCATTAGAGTGATCGATGGTAGAAGGGTGAAGGTATATGCTATGCAAGGTAGCGGTAATGTATGGTAGGGAACTAGCAAGGTACGGATTTGCAGATGCACACCCATTTGGAAGTGATAGGCTAGATGCCTTCTGGTCAAGGTTCACAGCAACTATGCTAAACAACAACAATAATAATAGTAACAGCAATAGTAGCAATAGAAGCAACTATGCTAGTAGTAGCAGCAGTAGCAATAGCAGCATAAGTAACGATTACAACTCCTCATCCATCGTTGTAGAGAAGCCCCTGCTCATAGATGAGCAGATACTCCTTGAGTTCCATACAAGAGAATATGTTGAGTTCGTGAAGAGGGCATCGCAGTTCGGCGTAGGCTACCTTGATTATGGCGATACTCCTGCATACAAGGGTGTATTTGATGCAGCATGCTACGTTGTTGGTACTACTGTAAGGGCACTGGATATGGTACTTACTGGAAGGGTAGAGCATGCATTCAACCCTATAGGAGGGCTACACCATGCCAGAAGAGGATCTGCTGGAGGCTTCTGCGTATTCAACGATATAGGCATAGCAGTTATGCTTGCAAGGAAGGTCTATGGGCTCAAGAGGATAGCGTATGTTGATATAGATGCCCATCATGGGGATGGTGTATACTATGAGTTTGAGGATGATCCATTGCTGTTCATAGCAGATATACATGAGGATGGTAGATACCTCTACCCTGGGACTGGGTTTGAGTATGAGGATGGTAAGGGTGAAGCAAAGGGTACCAAACTGAATATACCGCTCAAACCTTACTCAACCAGCAAGGAGTTCATGGATGCATTCAAGAGTGTTGAGAGGTTTGTGGAGGATGCTAGGCCAGAACTGATCATAATGCAGTGTGGTGCAGATGGTATAGCAGGGGATCCTCTTACACACCTGCGCTATAGTAGTGATGTGCACTATTATGCCACTAGCGTACTGCATAGGATAGCACATGAGCAATGCAATGGAAGAATCATAGCACTTGGAGGGGGAGGGTACAACAGGGATAACCTAGCCAATGCATGGGTGAACGTTGTTAGAGCACTACTTTCTAGCTATGATTATAGATAGATAGGCAGGTAGGTAACTTGCCTGTGAATTACTAACTATATATATCATATACGCTCCAATCTTATAGGCGCCGGTCTGCCGGGATTCATATATCATCGATCGCCTGAGGGCAGAGTGGACTAATGCGCCGGCCTTGAGAGCCGGTGAGCCGCAAGGCTCGCAGGGGTTCGAATCCCCTTCCCGGCGCCATCTCCTCGTTTCGACGCATCCAACCATCATCTATATGGGGAATGAATAACAACAGTAGCAATAGCAATAGCAATAGTAGTACTAGTCTTTAACTCCTCTATTATCTCTTTTATCCTTTGGATCTCTCCCCTTACCATTAAGAGCAGTTCTTTATCGCTCTTATCCCTAAGGTCTAAGCTTCTATCCTTTCATTAATCTGATTTGTATTCTTCTTCTAGGCAGATCTACTACTACATCTCTTTCTCATTAAGAGCCTTTAATAGATCATAAATTTAGATGGAATGCTGCATCACATGCTTATCAATGAGCTCCTAGAGCATGCAACAACGGAACCATATGTAATCTATCAACCATATAATAATATCCTTCTAATTTCTAAGAGAGCTATAAAGGTCAACCAAAATAATTAAGTGAATAAAGGTCCATTAACTAAAATAATCGTGCGTTCTTGCTAACAATGGTAAAAGCATAGCATCAACGTGGCACTATTTATATACTACTTTACAGCATGCTGATTCTATCTAACATATATGGCAATATCTTGAACAATTATAGTATTAAAATTTAGTAGATTTAAAGCATATAAATACATGATACGTTGCTAATTAATCACATCTTATAGTTATGTATATATCTGCTCTAATTTAGCATATTCAGAAGTATCTAGACCTGTATGAAGCATATAATGCTAAAATATCTGCTCATATTACTTATTCTCATGTCGTTATCTAGTATACGTACAAAACCAAATCTAATAAATAATGTATGCTAGTTGGTGTATATAGGCTTCCATCTAGAGCACATCTCTTATCTTCTTTTCCAATCTTTGATATGTATAAATATTAACCCGAATATTTGATTGTAGATTGTTGGTACATCACTTGTATAGAGAGAAGAGGTTGTTGTTATATCAAGAGCATAACTATAACCTATCAGCAGTTATGCGACCCCTTATGATCAGATAGAGTACTGCAGTAGTAAGCGAGCTAGATATAATTGCTATTGCCCCTAATATCCCTTCAGGCACAACGTTAAATGCAACATTTGTCTTTATTGATGCCATATTGCCATCACCAAACTCTGCTAGCACTATCCACTCTCCCGCCTTATCTAACGTTATGCTTGCTATAGATGCCATATTGCCTTCAACCTCCTCCATGTTGTAACTTCTCTTCTTGAATGTTAGATCTGGGGCTATGGTTGTTATACTTGCCTTACTTGTAGGGGCATCGGTAACTGTTATGCACTGCACAGAATCACCTATCATTACAGGCACATCCTTTAACAGACATGCTAGCAGGTATACGCTTCCTTTACTAACATCAATGAGTAGGTATCTTGCATCTCTCCCAAGCCTAGGCTCGATCTTGTTTATGGTATTGGCTATGCTATCAGCCTTATCAGCGTCAATAGCATATACCATATTCCTCACAATCCCATCAAGATCATCTATGTTTGTTACTGTATGGTACCTGCTTGGCATTAGATAGCCAGCAACAGTATAGTTCATATCCATGTATCCTGTAGGCCCTGCCCATGGATGGGAGAAGCATGCTATCAACCCTAGCCTACTACCAGGAGAGGCATCTGGTAATGCAACTTTATATTCTGCATTACCAACAACCTTGCCATCTTCATTGCTCCACTCTCGTATGAGTTGCACTGGAGATGATGGTATCCATTCACTAGCATATGCCCCTGTAGAGTAGTTGTACCATCTGAACTTTATGTAACTGTACATGAACTTCCATATCTCAAGATTAGGATCACTACTATCAAATGCTACTCTTATTGATGCAGTGATAGAGTCAGCATCTGTCTTAAGACTCATAGAGATGAACTCTCTATCACCAGTATACTCGCCACATATCTTTCCTATATCAAAGTTGATCGGTTCTATCCTGCCCTCTTCTTGTTGCTGTGGTGGTTGTTGTGGTGGTTGCTGACCCTGCTGGCCTCCTCCTGTAGAAGTAGCATCCAATATAGTGAAGTTCTCTATCCTGTATGTCATCTCCATGTAGCCTCCAGGCATAGGATGCATAAAACAGGCAACTATCTTAGCATTACTACTCTGTGATCTAGGTACTGTGAGGTTGTACACTCCTTCACCATATAGTGGATCGCTAGTACTCCAGTGTATAACCTTGAGTGGTCCGATAGAGTCTATGATGTTGTTATTTGCATCTAGCCAGAAGAACTTTACATCCTCATACATCCACCGCCAATGCCTTGTTGGATCGAATGGCTCTCCGTAATCATCTGGATTTACCCTGACTGTGAGCATTGCCCTTACAGATGAGCCAGAGGTACCACTCCTAGGATCTATAGAGAAGTTTATCTGCCTATCCCCTCCAGGATGTATGCTGCATGGAATGATACCAGGTTGCTGCTGCTGTTGCTGCTGTTGCTGCTGTTGTTGTTGCTGCTGTTGCTGTTGTTGCTGCTTCTCTTGCTCTTCCTTTGGGAGTTCACTACCTACATAGAAGGTTGTGTAGCTGTTCACCATATCCATGTAACCTCCAGGCATGGGATGTACAAAACATACAAGCAACTTTAACATGCTTCCTGCATCTGCCTCTGGAACCTTGAGCATTATCTCAGTGCTACCAGTATAGATATCACCATCGCCATCATCCCAGTTGATTATCTTTAGTGGTTCCTTCCATCTGCTTGTAGTCTCATCACCAGCATATCTCCAAGATGTTGGTATAGTTCTATTGGCCTCATCAAGCCATGTTACTGTAATGTACTCAAACATCCACCTCATACTCTCATCCTCTGGCAGTATCCTTATCCCTATACTTGCTCTTACATCGCTCCCAGGAAGCCCATATATTGGTTCAAGGAGTATCTTAACCTCTCTATCAACCCAAGGAGTACATAACGTACGTATATCAAGTGCTCTTACTATATCTAGCCCAACCTCGAGTATGACTCGTTCATCATCAACCCTTGCAATTACATATACTTTGCCTTCATTGCTTCCATCAACCACATGGGTGAATGTGTATGCAAACCCTTCACTATCAACAACATCATCATATACAGGATAGGTTCTTCCATCAATGTATACAACATCTATAGCAAGATTATACTCACTATCATCAAGGCTTATGAAGAAACACCCTAGGGTATCACCGTCCTTCACCACCGTGCTACTTGCTACACAACCTATGCTGTAGAGACTCCCTTCAGCAGCATCTATGAAGAGGTATGAGCCCTCCCTAACAGTTATCTTACTACTTGAATCCCTGATACCCTCCTCTGCCCTATTCTCATCACCATCAACGGCCTTACCTGTAACCTTATCCAGTAATGCCTCAACCCTCTCCTCATCAAACCTTATGCCTCTGTCCAGCATGGCTTCAGCAACCCTTGTGTAGAGATCATCTATGCTATCTACCCTATAGTATGATATGATCTTCTCCTCAGCAGTTACCCTAAATGTAGTGGTTGTGAACCCTAACTCTTTATATGATCTAGCAGACTTTTCAACAAGGCAAGCAGTAATAATAACATCTGTATTGGCAGGTACATCTGGCACCTTCATATATGCTCTTGCTTCTCCTACAACATAACCATCATCATTATAGTCCCATGAGACTCTACTCTCTTCCCACTCTGATAACTGTTTAGAACCATCCTGAAGAGAGAACCATGCAAACTTTACATGTGTTATAGTGAAGATTGCACTCTCATCAATGCTACTTAGAGATGCTACAGTCTGCACGCTAGTGTTTGGTGTACCATAACTCTTGTTTAGAGAGAGGCTAAGTATAAGGCTTTTAGATACCCTGCTAGTACTCCCCTCTAGAGGGATACATGAGATGCTCTCCTCTGCTACTGCAGGTTTGGAGGACTCTTCCTCACCACTTGGTTGTGTCACCTCTTCCCTTTCTTCCTCCTCCTCTTCAACCTCCTTTATCTTAACGTTGGCTTCAACCCTCTCCTCAATGCTTATATCCTCAGACACACCCTTCTCTTCATGTTCAGTCTCTCTGCTAGGTGTTGTGGTAACATCTGCTTTGTTGTTGTTGGTATCCTTAGCCTGAAGTAGCATAATGCTACCTAACACTGCAGCTACTATAACAACTGTTACTATTATTATAGCAACGCCTTGCTTACTCGAAAACTTAAATATCACAACATTCTCTTCTCCAGCTAATAAATATAATCTATTATGGTACAACTATCGAAACTGTAAATCATGTTATTATCTCTTGATTCTTGAACTGATATTAGAATAGAAGATATAAATTAAATATGTTTATGCGCTATCTCTTATAGTTATCTATTAGAATCTTGTACTAGAACTATGTTATAGAATTATTTCATATTTTTCATGATTGTACCAGAATGTTTTAATAGATTTGGTGTGATAAGAGATGTAATGCAGTCCAAGGCTCTAGCAATGATAGCAGTACTCATGCTTGGAGGATTTGCAGGTGTATTTGCAGATACGGATCATAATGGTTATGACCACGATGTAAGTCCTAGCGACGAACTAGGTAATATCTGTGGAACATTCAATGACGTATTCATAAGCCTAGATCTGCATCCTGCAGGCGGGCTCCCTGGAGATAAGACAAATGCTACAGTTACTGCAGACTACAACAAATCTGGAGGAGCACTACCACAGAACATATTCGAGTTCATGTACAGTTACGTTACATTCGCATGGTATAGACCATCAACAGATAGTTGGATAGCAGATGCAACTGGCGGGATATGGTACAACCCTGCAGATGATTCTAGCCTCACTCCTGTAACCCCAAGACCAACGCCAAACAATGCACTGATAACAACATGGTCAGGAGGCATAGGCACTAGAACTGTGAACCAGTTCCCTGTACCAAACATAACTGTAGATAACCTCCTTCCAGGAGAAGAGATATGGCTCGTAGCATGCTTTGCACACCCCATGCCTAGTGGTGGTTCAATGGATATGAACTACACAGTTGCAAAGTATCAAGTATCCATATGCCATACAGAGGTAGATAGAGAGATAGAGATAATTCCATCTGCAACCCAAGGGCTTCCAGGTGAACCAATAAATGTTACAGTGAACGTGTATCTTAACGAAGGTGACAGACCTGGTGGCTGGAGACTTATAAGGTTAGCATGGATAGACTCCACAGGTAACCTTGTTGATAGCCATCAGGATGTTGAAGCAACGCTAGTAGAAGGTACAGTAGATCCAAGTACTGGGAGGCTAACAACAGCAGGCAAACTACAGGCTAACGCAACCCTAACAGTACCACATCTTCCAGCAGGTACACATCTAGACATACTTGCATGCAGTGGGCATCCAATGGGTCAGATGTATAATGGCACAAATGGCTACCATAGCCTAGACTTTACAGTACTTGGATTCATGGTTGTGCCAGAGGTAGTTATAGGCAGCATAGGGCTTATAGGTGCAGCTCTAGGCTCATTCATCCTTTACACGAGGAGTATCAGCAGAAGAGGAGTAGTAGAGCAGCAGTAGAATCAAAAACCCTTTACATTTTTTTGTTATCATCTCACAACATTCATAGAAACCCTTTTAGTTAGTTGCTTAAGTTAGTGCAGTGCAGTGTAAACCTACCTGGATGGTCTATCAATAACTTGTTCTATCTCTGTACCATAAACCTTAAACATCAATTGGAGTAGATAATATATGATGAAGAGAGTCTCTATGCTACTTGTCGCTATGCTTGTAGCAAGTGTTATAGTAACTATGCCAGTGATACAGGTACATGGCCATGGTATGGGCAAGGAGACTATAGGTCCAAAGGATGTCAATGGCAGATCCATCTCTCTAGATCTGAGACTCGAGCCAGAGTTAAGGAAGGTAGGAGAGTTGGTTGATATGACATTCACGATGAAGGCTATAGATGTTAATACAAACGAGATTATAGCAGGCACTATAGTGTATGATATAGCAATCACAAAGTTTGGCACAGATGAGCCACAGCTTAAGGATAGGTTCCACATAATGCCAGATCAAGATACTCTAAAGATAATCTTCAAGCCAGATCCAGAGATGAAGGAGGTTATCATCGAAGGAGAGACTATGCCCAACATGGGCTATATGCGTACTGAGGATGGCAAGGATATCACAGTGCACGGACCAGTACTTGTAGATGCAGGTCTGTACGTATTCAACATAGACCTTGTAGGCATAGGTGATGGGTTCCTTAATGAGCCAGTAAGATATGTATCATATCTGACCATCTCTGAACAGGGAGCATGGGATGTAGAGTACAATGGAATGAGCAGGAAGATGGAGTACATATCATACTTTGATACTATAAAGGATCTTAAGATGCATACTGATGCTGATGGTAATATAATAGTTGAGAGTGTATCAGACTTCAACTGGACAACTGACTTTGTGAAGGATATACCACTGCTACACTTTGAGTACTACATCCCAAAGGATGAGTTCCCAGACTGGATAAACAGGGAGATGAAGGGATATATAAATGGGATAGATGCTAGCGTATTTGTAGACAGGGCTGCTGAAGGCTATATAGTTGTGCACTACATGATAGTTAAGAGCAGGCTTGTGAAGATGGCTGAGATGGTAAAGGAGGATGAGAGGAATAAGGTAATCTATACTCTTGTAGTTGGTAAACTTATGGAAGAGAGGCCAATGCAAGAGGAGAAGGGCGAAGAGAAGGATGTAGAGAAACAATGGGCAGAGGCTATGGTACTCAAGAGCGAGAAGGGTAAGTATGTTGCAGAGATAAGGTATGCTCCAGTGCAACCTAACATAGATGAGCCTACAGTATTCAGGATAAAGATATATGATGCAGCAACTAACGAGCCTATCAATCTGCCTTACAAACTTTTGATATACGATCAGAACAGGATAGTTGCAGAGGATTTAGTATCTAATGGGAAGGAAGAACTTGAATACAAGATAGTAGAGGGAGGTTCCTATGCAGTCATGCTTAATATAAACGACGATGATGATAGAGTAGTCTTTGGGCTCAATGTAGTGCCAGAGTTTCCAGGTTATGCTCTTATAGCACTGGTCAGCGCAATGTTTGGTGCATCTCTACTAGCACGTAATATAGCAAGAAAGCACCATACTCTATAATCATTTTATTATATTATCATTCTTTTTTATAGTAGTATTACCAGATGTCAGATCAGTAATACCCTTTTAGTCGATGTCGACTGATTCAGTATTACTAATTAATAAAATTTTAATACTAGGATAACATCAAGGTGTCTATGAGAATACTATTGCTAGCTGTAGGGATAGGCATACCAATAGCCATTGCATTAATCATAATGGTAGGTGTAATGAGCATTCCTCCTGCTGATAATGGTGGGAGCGCTGTCTCTAATAATAATGATAAACTTATCGTTATAACATCTGTAGCCCCTATAACTAATATAGTTAAGAATGTTGTGTGCGATAAGGTAGATCTCATAGGTATTGTGCCAGAAGGTGTAGACTCGCATACATTTGAGCCTACTCCTTCAGATGCTATAAGGATAAGGAGTGCAGATCTGGTAATCATAAATGGTCTTAACCTAGAGGTACCATTTGAGAGGATAGTAGAGGCAGCAAGAGAAGATAATCCAAGGATACAGTTACTCAAACTTGCTGATAACACAATAACCCCTCAAGAATGGATATTCGACTTCTCATTCCCTAAAGAGAAGGGAGATCCAAACCCACATCTCTGGCTTAATGTTGCGTATGTCGTAAGGTATGTTGAACTCATAAGGGATAAGATGATAGAGTTGGAGCCAGAGAATGCATCGTACTATGCTAGCAATGCTGAACACTATATAGCAAGGTTAAGGGCATTGGATGAGGGTATAATACGAGCAGTACATACAATACCAGAAGGCAATAGAAAGTTGCTAACATACCATGACTCATGGGCATACTTTGCTGAACGATATGGGGTGAAGGTTATAGGGGCAGTGCAACCATCAGACTTTGGAGAGCCTACTCCTCAAGATGTTGCAAGGATAATAGAGCAGATAAGGGAAGAGAAGGTTCCAGCGATATTTGCATCGGAGGTATTTCCAACCAAGGTGGTAGAGCAGATAGCAAGAGAGGCTAATGTTGAGATTGTTGAGACTCTAGCAGATGATGTACTCCCAGGTAAAGAAGGGGATCCAGAGCATACATACATTGGTATGATGCTTTATAATATGCATAACATGATAGTGCCATTGGGAGGTAATATAGATGCATTGCAGGGTATAGATCCAAGGAATGTGTGTAATGGTTGAGGTTATGGTATGAATAGAGATGATGATTGTGACACTGCTGAGATAGCAGTAAGCATTAAAGATATCACCTATGGTTATACCAGTATACCAGTACTCGAGAGGATAGATCTAAACGTAAGGAAGGGAGAGGTTATAGGTCTGTTAGGTCCAAATGGTTCTGGTAAGAGTACATTGCTCAAGATTATAGCAGGGCTGATAAGACCATCGTCTGGTTCAATAGACTTTGGCAATAGAAGAAGAGGAAGAAGTAATAAACCTGTTATAGGCTACATGCCACAGGTAGAGAGCATAGACTGGGACTTTCCTATAACTGTGGAGGAGGTTGTAGCACTGGGCTTATGGAATAGATCTGGAGTTATGCCATGGTCTAGCAGGTATGTTAGAGAGAGGGTGCATAAGGTACTTGAAGACCTTGGTATGAGTAGTAAGGTGAAGAGGCAGATAAGGGAGCTCTCTGGAGGAGAGCAGAAGAGGGTCTTCCTTGCAAGGGCTATAGTACATGGACCAGAGTTGATGCTATTGGATGAGCCAACAACTGGTGCAGATCCAAGCACTAGAGATGATATATTGAGGATACTGTATGAACTGAGTAGAGAGGAAGGGGTAACCATAATACTTAGCACACACGATATAAGAGGTGTTGCATTGAACCTTCCAAGAGTAGTATGCCTTAATAAGCGTATACTGGCAGATGGAGATGCTAAGGATATACTTACACAGGATAACCTGCTAAGGATATATGGCTTGATAGATTCTATGAGTGTAGTATGATGATGATAGTAATAATGAATGAGGTCAAGTAAGGTATGATAGAACCTAATACATTACTCCAACCATTTCAATACGAGTTCTTCATCAGAGGCATGATAGTTGCTATACTTGTAGGAGGGGTTAATGGCTTACTTGGAGTGTATATAGTGCTGAGGGGTATGAGTTACATAGGCCATGGACTCTCACATGCAGTATTTGGTGGTGCTGTAGTAAGCCATATGCTGAGTATCAACATGTACATTGGTGCAATGCTATGGGGGTTGATCTCAAGTATTGTTATAAACAGAGTTAGCAGAAGTGGTAAGGTTAAGGCAGATGCTGCTATAGGTGTTATAAGTACAGCAGGATTTGCAATAGGCATATTCCTGTTAAGTAGCACTAGAAGCTTCACTAGGAACTTTGAGGCACTACTCTTTGGCAACATCCTTGGCATAACTTATCTTGATATGCTTGCAATAGCAGTAGTCTCTATCGTAGTACTTGCATTCTTTCTACTCCTTAACAGGATGATGCTATTCACAATATTTGATAGGGAGACTGCAAAGGTCTATGGGGTAAGGACAGATGCTGTAGATCTTACATTCTCTATACTCCTTGCAATAGTTGTAATAGCATCAATGAATGCAATAGGTGTTACACTACTTGCAGCAGCTATAGTTGCTCCTGCAATCTCTGCTAGATTGCTAACAAACAATTTCACCAAACTGATCATGTTATCTACAGTAATCGGTGCTATAACAGCATTTGTAGGCATGTATCTGAGTTTTCTCTTTGACTCTGCCTCTGGTGCAACTATAGTGCTGTTTGGTGCTGGTGTATTTGCTGTAGTATCGCTCTACACATTATTGCATAGAGTATATCATAGACACTCACATGGAAGTGTTGTAAGGCATAAACATATGCATATACATAGAGGAGAGCATGAGCATCATGAGCACCATCATTAGTTAGTTAGTTAAAGATCATCGTTAGTTAACCTTTTCAACTACACTATGTATATGTTTATCAGATTATATTACTTGAATGAAGTTCACCTTTATGCTCTTTATCCCCCTGTTCTCTGCAAGTTCCTTAGCAAGCCTCTTTATGCTTCTAACATCCCCTCTTACTAGTATAGCTTCAAGACAGTTATCATCATCAAGGTGTATATGTGTACTAGATGTAACTATATGATCGTAGTTGTGTTGTATAAGGGTTAGAGCCTTCTCTATATTCCTAGTATGTGGATCGTACAGGAGTTCTATCAAGCCAGCACCCTTGCTAGATTCATTCCCAGAGAGCCATTCATTCTCTGATATGAATATCCTCATAGCTGTCTGTATGGCCTTTGATCTATCGGTGAAGCCAGCCTTCCTGCTAACTCTATCAAAACTAGCAAGAAGGTCTGACGGAAGGGATATGCTGATTCGTGCTACGCCATTCTTGCTATCACTACTACTATTCCTCATTAACCTTTCTTAACCATGAATCGTATATAAATAAAACTATCTGTTATGTGTTAATGTAGCATGCTATAAATTATTATATATAAAAATAGTACAATGTATGTTGATGTTAGAACTGCTCTATTATCTCCTTCCCTCCTTCTTCTTCTATCTTCTCTTCAACTTCCCTTAACTCTAGTCTAGCAAGTATATCCTCTAGATCCTGCTCCTCCTTAACCTCCTCAACAAGTATATCCTGAAGTATATCATATGTAGCGTAATCAACATCCTTAACCCTCTTTATCAACTCGTTGTAATGCTCTATAGCAAGTCCTTCAATCTCCAATGCCTTCTCTATAGCATCCCTCAATGTTGTGTACTTACTTGGATCAACATTACCAAATATACTTGTATTAGTCCAATCTACTGGCGAACTTGGAGCCATTGCAGCGAGCTGGTTGAGCCTCTCACCAATCATGCCTGCGTGCTTCAACTCCTCCATGGCAGAGTCCTTGAACTTACTTGCTATGGTTAGAGAGCCTATGCCCTGCATGTATAGTGATGTGTACCAGTAGTAATGGAATGCGGTGAGTTCGTTGCAGTATGCAACCTTCAAGTCATCAACTATCTCATCTATGCTAGAGCCTACTATCTCTCTCCCCTTCCTTCCCATGCAGATTATACACCTCTCATGCTTAAAAAGTTATATGATGAGCCCTAGACTCTTCCAGCATGAGTATATACCTGTATGTTGATGGTGCAAGTAAGGGTAACCCTGGAGATGCTGCAATAGGGCTTATTGTAAAGGACTGCAATGGGAATGTGTTGAGGAAGTACAAGGAGTATATAGGTGTAGCAACGAATAACATGGCTGAGTACACTGCGCTGAAGAAAGGGCTGGAGATTGCAGCAGGGTATGGCAAGGATATAACAGTTATGATGGATAGTAGGTTGCTGGTTAAGCAGATACGCAAGGAGTATAAGGTAAGGAAGGCTCATCTAAGGGAGATGGTGAAGCAGATAGAAGATATTATAGCAAGGAATAACCTTAACGTAAGCTATATACACATACCTAGGGAAGAGAATGCTGATGCAGATAGACTTGCAAATGATGCAATCATCGAGCATTATTATAATGATAATAGAATGTAGTGGGTATACCATGTAGATAGAGCAGATATGATCAATATGATAAGCATCACAATATCACATATGCATAAAGTGTTAATCTATTCCATACTCTCTCTACTCATACTATTCTTCATAGGTTCACTTGAGTTCATGCCAGATGTATACTTCTCAAGCAAACCTATGCTTGATCTACCAGCATGGATGGAAGGTTACTGGCATTCCATTCCTTGGCTAATATTTGCTCTATCCTCTGCTGATATACTCTTGAAGTATAAGAAGGTAGGCAATCTTAGATTGCTCTTGAGGACTCATTGGATTGACTTCATCATGCTTGCACTCATACCATTCCTATTCATCTTCAAGGTAGCAAAGATATCCCTCAAGGTGTATAAGGTAGCAAAGACAGGTAAATCCTGGTCAAAGTTATCACACTTGGTTAAGAAGATCCTCTTCCCTAAGAAGGCTAAGGTCTCCAAAGATGGTAAAACTGATAGTTAGTAATAGTAGCAGCGCTTCTAACCTATAAAAGTCACAACTATATATGGGCTAGGCTGAAGTACAGTTGCAGCTGTGAAGAGTCAGAGTTAATCTGAGTTGTGATGATAAGGCATTGATCTGAGCTGCTAGTAAGATTTACTAATGGGTTAAGGCATATCATTCTATTGCCAAGCAGGAACCTGAATAAGGCAGTGAAGGATATCATCATAATAGTTATTGGGGTAGCATCTGTATGGCTTGCTCTTAGGGTAGCCTTTGCTACGGATAACCCATTCTATGTAGTCTCTAGCGAGAGCATGCTGCCTACACTTCAGGTGTATGATGTCATAGTGGTAAGGAATGGCTCCACATTTGAGGAGGTCAAGTCTGGAGACATAATAGTATTCCATAGCCCATCTACCCATGATAGGGTTATAGTGCATAGAGTTGTTAAGGTAGAGCACTCTAGTGAGAAGGTTATAACAACCAAGGGGGATAACAACCCCATCTCCATCCCTGGGATAGATTATCCTATAACTAAGAAGGAGTACATAGGCAAGGTTGTCTTTGTTGTACCCAAACTGGGGTTGGTGAGCAAGGTTCTCGCTCCTCCAATCAACTACATAGTTATAGGGATAATACTTGCTGTTATCTTCTTAAGCAAGTTGAAGGAGAGAGAGGGTTCAAAGGAGAAGTCTATGGAGGAGGATGAGGGAGGTATAGGTAAGGATATTGGCAAGGGGTTGCCCCATGGGAAGGGTGATGAAGATGGTGATGGTGTTGGCGGGGTAAGAGACAGTGTAGAAGCGCCTGATAAGAGTGATAACATTAGCACTATTGATAAGACTGGCGAGGTTGAAGACCCTAGCAGGAGCAAGGCAAGGGGTAATGATGATAAGGCATGATGATAACCTTACTGGGCTATATCGCCATCCATCCTCCTAGTTGTGAGATGTAAGTAAGGAAATCCATACATATGATGATATGTGTGTAAGATCAGAAAATGACAATAGTATATATAGGGTTTATATACCCCTTATATATAGGGTAGATATGCCCCAAACAAAACCCATAATAAGCATAGAGAATGTTGTTGCATCTGCAACTGTGAACCAGACCATAAACCTTAACCAGATAACACAACTATTTCCAGATGTTGAGTACCATCCAGACCAGTTCCCAGGATTAGTGTTCAGACTCAAGGCACCAAAGACAGCCACCCTTATATTCAGTTCTGGCAAGATGGTATGCACTGGCTCAAAGTCTGAGGAGCAGGCTATAAAGGCTGTGAAGACAGTTGTAGCAAAGCTAAGGAAGGCTGGTATAGAGATAGAGAACGAGCCTATAATAGAGATACAGAATATAGTTGCATCTGCAAGCCTAGGAGGCAAGATACATCTGGAGCAGGCAGCAAGGGTGCTTCCTAGGAGCATGTATGAGCCAGAGCAGTTCCCAGGCCTTATACACAGGATGCTCGATCCAAAGACAGTCATCCTGTTATTTGCATCTGGTAAGTTGGTATGCACTGGAGCAAAGAAGGAGGAGGAAGTCTATAGAGCGGTCAATAACCTTCACATACTGCTGGAGGAGAAGGGATTGATGATGTATAGATAGATTGGAGTGAGTGACTGTAAATATACACACATAAAAATTCATAGATTTGAAGAACCATTAAGAATCTCTATTTATATTTATTGAATTAATAAGATATATACAGGGTATGCTGCTGCTACTATTCCATTCTCTACTACTTCTCATCCTTTACCCATCATGATCATCTGCTCCCTATCTGTGCCTTTATTATCTTCACCATATCCTCATCAAGCATATCTGCACCATGAAGTAGATCTACAACCTCCTCTATGCTTGCTACACTCATCAACCTTACACCCTTGCTGGAGAGTAGTTCTCCAGCACCCTCAAGCCTATCTATAAGCACTAGAGCATGCTCAACGATACCACCATTGCTCCTTACAACATCCACAGCATGTGCAAGGGATGAGCCAGTGGTAGCAACATCATCCAGTATCAGCACTCTTGAGCCATGCCTAAGGTAGCCCTCAAGGAGCTTTGAGGTGCCATGATCCTTGGCCTCCTTCCTCACATATATGAGACCCTTCTCTAGCATGTATGCTAGTGCTGATGCATATGCAATACCTGCAGATGGTATGGAGCATATGTAATCTATCGAGTCAGAGCCTATCCCTTGCTCTACCTCATCCCTCATAGCCTCTATCGCCATCCTAAAGTATGCAGGGAAGCTTGGAAGTACCCTAAGATCTATGTAGTACGTGCTCTCCTTCCCGCTAGCAAGTTTGAAGATCCCAAACCTTATAGCATTTGACTTGAGCAGGAACTCTGCAAGCTCACTCTTCATAACCTAAGCATTTATCTACACATATAATAAGATAGTGCCATGCCAGAACTATGGATGAGGTATGGTACAAGCGAGGTTGTTCTGGATGTAAAGGCTGAGAATATACTAAAGCACGCTAGGATAGTACAAGAGCCTATGAGAGAGGATGCGCTAAACTCAAGGTTTGAGGCTGTGGATGCAAGGGTTGAGGGTTCTAGCAGTGCTGGCACAATTGATATCGTAATCCTTGATTGCTCTAGAGTAGTTGTAGATATAGCATCTAGGCTTATAGCATATCTAGAAGGCAAAGGCAAGAGCATAGATAATGTATATGCCATTGCAAGGTGTAGAGTTACTGGGAGAGAAGCAAAGCCATTCAAGGGTATAGACACGATAGATGGGAGAACCATACTTATATCGAGGGCTTCACTAGATCCAATATTCAAGTACTCATGTACTGCCACAGCACTCCTCAGACATGAGCCAGAGATGATGAAGGATGTGTATAGCATATTCATTGGCATGGATGGTAGCAATTCAGGCTACTCAAAGATCAAGGATATGGTAGATAAAAGTATGCAGGGAAATGAATTCATCTCGCTTGAGGTTCTGCATGGGGATCATGGGCTTATAGATCTCCTTGTATGTGACACTGCAGGATCGTATCATGATGTATCTTCTAGGCTTGAAGGGTTAGCATATGCTACAGATGCATGCAGATCCATAATAGCAAGTACAGGGTACTCATCAAGACTATCAGATGCCCTAACAGCACTCTGGAACTGCTCAACCATACTCAGAAAGGATGGGATAATCATACTCATGGCTGAGTGTACTGAAGGTTTAGGTGCAGAGGCATTACAGATGCTAGTTGAGGGTAGGTTGATTTACAGTAATGATCATCATTCCATCGATAGATATGGATACATAGATGGGTTAGAGTATCTCCACATATTGAAGGTTATGGGTGAGAGAGGCTATGACATTGGGCTTCTAACTATGCTGCCTGAGCTTTATGTTGGGGCTTTAGGCTTCAAGCCATTCAGGAAGGTAAGGGATGCACTAGCATACATACTTGGTAGGATGGGGCAGAGGCATAAGGTGATGATAGTATCTGATGCGTCGATCATGCCTATGAGAGCGGAGCAGGCAGGGGAGTGATATAGATAGATAGATAGATTAGCAGATTGATTGGGGATGGTGACTGACTGGAGTTTGGGCTCCAGTTGGTAGATGATGCCAACTTAAAGGCATTAATCCTATCTATATATAAATGCAAGATGGTTATGTTGATATCATCTAATTAACAGCAGAGATTAGCACCCAGATATATCAATTGTAGAGTTCTATACTCTCATCTATTAATGCTAGAATGTATAAGTTCATACCCATGATGGTATTGGCGCACATAGCACAGCAAGTACCAGCACTACTACAAAGAGTATCCTCCTACCCTTTGAGAGAGGAGATACATCATCCAATGGTCTGACATCCTGTGTTCTAGCACTCATGAACATTATAAACATAGCCATGAATATGTAGCCTAGTGCAGCAAGTATAACAACACTAACGAATGTAAGCCTTCTTTGCCATTTATAGCCTAGGGTTGCCCTTGCTATATGCCCACCATCCAACTGCCATGCTGGAAGTAGGTTAAGGAACGTTATTAGGAAGCCTATCCAGGCGGCAAATGCAACAGGAGAGAGTACTGGCACATATCCTGGCACTGACTTGCCAGTAAACTCAAATGCAAGTTCCATGAGTAGGCTAGGCTGTAATGGGATGAGCTGTGCATTAGCCATCATCGCTCTAGCCTGAGCCTCATCTATCAATGGGCTTAGCATTGCACCATAGAATGAGACAACTATTGTAACTATAAGCCCTGCTATTGGGCCTGATACGCCTATATCGAAGAGCGCATCCCTGTTTGTCATTGGCGCTCTGGAGAATATAACAGCACCAAACGTAGGCACGAAGAACCCTGGTATGCCTGGTATGAAGAATGGCCATGTAGCCTTTATCCTATGCGCCTTTGATGCTAGCATATGTCCAAGCTCATGTATGCCAAGTATACCCATGAGTGATAGCGTGTATAGAGCAGCCATCTGCCATGGTCCATACACCAAGCCTGCTAACCCATCTGATCTCAGCAGTCCATCGTAGAGCACAACAGTAACGGTTGCTATGAAGAGCACTACAGGCATCCATGGTTTGAACCTCCTAGTAGGCTGTACCTTTGGTACAACAAGTAGGATTAGACCATCACTTCTAGAACTCCCACCACCATTACCTTCAGCATCTGAAGACTCTGTCCTGCTTAGCAGAGCATGGTAACCATACCCATCTAGTTCCCTAACAAGCCTCACAAAGTCATCCTTGAGTGTATCCTTGCTCTCTACATGGAACTCATAGGCCTTACCATCACGTATATAGTAACTCCTAACATTGAATAACCTTGATACTAGCAGGGGTATCCTATCATCGATTGATCCATGTTCGCTCTCTGAGTACTCCACTACCCTATTTATCATATCATCACTTTAATATGTTTGGTTCCTCTCTACTCTAAGAGTTAAATACCCTTGGATGGTAATCCATTACATGCAGGTAGTGCTTAGATATGTAGGGGATTACACCATAAGGAAGTGTGAGTACAGGGATCTAATGCATGTTATGGAGATAAACATGGTTGCATTATCTGAGCATTACTCTGAGTACTTCTTTGAGGAACTCTTTAGAGAGTTCCCAGAGGCATTCCTAGTTGCAGAAATAAATGGTATTATAGTTGGTTATATAATGTGCAAGGTAGAGTATGGGTTCTCTAACTTCAAGAGGCTAGGATTTGTGAAGAAGGGGCATGTAGTCTCAATAGCAGTATTGAAGGAGCATAGGGGCAAGGGTCTAGGCACTGCACTCATGCAGGAGGCGATAAATGCTATGATAGCAAGGGGATGCGATGAGGTATATCTGGAGGTTAGGGTAAGCAACGAACCTGCAATAAGTGTTTATGAGAACCTAAAGTTCGTCATAAAGTCAAGGCTAAAAGGATACTACAGGGATGGGGAGGATGCCTATCTTATGGCCCTAGATCTACATGGGGCTGAGTGAGTGAGTGAGTCAGGTAAGCAAGTAAGCAAGCAAGTATGAGGCACTACCATAGCATTCTGAATACTGTATAAAGTTACTAACATGCATACTTTTGGTTGGTCTATCACCATGATCAAGGATAATAAATAAGTTGGAATGAATTAGCATGCAGATATGCAGTATAGAAGGCGTGTGATGGGCATAACAGTCTTCCTATCCAGCATATCTGCCTTCATACTCTATGCTTGGTTACTGCTAGCATCTGAGTGGAGCATGATCATCGTAAAGTATACAACACTTATGCTTGTTGCATGTATAGTAGGCATATTTGCATGGCTTGGGCTGAGTATTGCCATGACAAAGAGCAAGAGCAGGAGTGATGGTGAGCATCTCAAATGATTCAACAAGTGTAGATTATATGCATGTACGTATGTACGTATATTTACCTTATGAACCCGTACGATCAACGTAATACATTACCTATCTGTATAATTCGCCCAACCATTTTCTAACCATGATATCAGCAACCACCTGATACACCCTCGGGCCGACCTCCCTGACTATCCTCATCCCTACTATGTTGAACGTGTACCTGTAGTTACGTCCATCAATGCTGTAATTACCATTACGCATGATACTCTCTACCTCCTCCCTACATATTCTGTCTATCTCCTTCCTGTTACCCCTTATGTGCGTGAAGTAGTGTATGTAGCAATCATGCCCAGTCCTCAATGCCATCAACGCATATGGCATATACTCTCTAGCCTTCTCTGGTAGTGGCATAAGCACCCTATCTGCTGTATCTAAGAGCATAGATATGATAACCTCTCCAGCATCCCCAAGGATAACATGAACTCTATCCTCAACCCTGTTCAACCTAGCATTCTCATTGCAGAGTATCACAGCATCTGGGTTTATATCTATGCTATACACCTTGCATCTAGGGTTCCTCTTTACCATTATTATGGAGAATGTGCATACACCAGCAAACATGTTGACTATGGTCTCATCATCCCTAACTAGAGATGATATCCTAGCCCTTTCAGTTGATAACCTTGGTGAGAAGTAAACCTTCGCTACATTAACCTTGAACCTACACCCATACTCCTTGTATATTGTTACTGGATCATCGATACCTGCTATACACTCAACCTCTCTTACTCTATAGGCATCCTTGACTGGGGATACCTGCATGTAAACACTCCTCACATGCTTCACATTCCTTATTATGGCATTACCTATCTCATGCTTCTTCTCCAACAACTCATCTGGTACCTTTATTACTGCGATCTCTCCTATGATATCGAACGAACTGTAGAGTCGTCTGACTTCCTCCTCACTCAGTACACCTCTGAGCACTTCCTTGAGCATTGGCATGCAAACCTATTTAATCATCACATATAATTTATCTTTGCATATGAAGATTGTAGGAGGGGATACGCCTTATCATACTGTATCAAGGTTATTCCCTAACCTCCTCCCAAACTATAGGGTATTTGAGAAGTGTATAGGTATCCTTGAAGCATTGGAGGATGCAGATAGACACTCCTTGTTGTATCTATACAAGAAGGGTTTACTCTACAGGTTTGATGCTACTACTACTGCTGGTAGAGGTAATAAGGGTAGTAGGAATGGTAGTAGTAGTGGTAAGAGCAATAATGATACAAGTATGAGCAAGGCTAAGAGTAATAATAATAATAGCAGTAGGAGGAGCAGATACGTTTACAGACCAACACCCAAATGCATGGTCATGGCTATCCTATCCATCCCATCACTCCAAGATAACAAGGTTATAATGAATACACTAGCAGGTAGTGCATACAAGGGGAATAGGCTAGCACTAGTACTAATACTCGTAGGGCTTGTAGATTCTAGAGATAAGAGCATATACAATACGCTTGTAGATTATGCTAAACATCATACCATAGATGGCTTAGAGGATGAGGAAGTTGCAAACTCACTCCTCGAGTTCCTTAGCAATAGACTTGAGAATGACGCTGTTGCTGGAGGAGTACAAGGCTACATAAACGTGCTGAAGGATTTTACATCCAGCACCTTAGATAACGTGTTAAGGGTTCTCATAGCATCTGTAAAGCCAAGGGTTGAGGACTACAATGGCTTCATACAGTTGATGCATGAGGTTGTAAGATTCTACTATGATCCTGTGAGGATAGCGTATATGCGTATAGTAGAGGAGAGGGAGGAGTTCAGGACAAGACTGGAAGGGTTCAGGAGGGAGCATGATATCTCTATTATAGCAGGTAGCAAGGGTTATAGTAGTAGTGTTGATGATAAGGATAGGGTAGTAGAGGTATCCTTCAGATTAGACCCAACAACCCATAGAAGGCTAGCATCTATACCATACTACCTCCAGATAATAGCATTCAAGTTGATTATAGAACCTAGGGAGTTCATGCTCAAAGAGCTTGAGAGGTATATATGGGATAGTTGAGGATTTAGTATCGCTAAAGTTTTCTCTTGTAATATTAGCAGGAGGTTTTAAGTAAAAGGATACTACTAGTTAATCATGGCTACAGGTAGCGCAATAGCGCAAGAGTTGGCATCTGCACCATTCGATGAGATGATAAAGAATCTTTTGCTAGCAATGGTAGCAGCACAGAATGAGGCTAATACATCATTCATAGAGGGTATAAAGGAGCTTGCAGATACCATTGTTGAGATAAAATACAAGAAGAAGACAGACTCTGGTGAAGAGGAGAAGACCATAAGTGGAAATGCTCTAGCATTTGGAATACTCCCAACCATGCTCCAGATACAGAGTGGGGTTATAGAGGTGAAGATGGCTATAACGATGGAGAGGAGAACAGACTTCCAGGTTGGTGTAAAGGCAAAGGCAAAGTTCTGGTTTGCTAGTGTATCTGTTGATGCAAAGTACTCTAACACATACTCATACAAGGCAGAGGCATCGAGTTACATAAGGATACAGGTTGCTCCAGCACCCCCTCCACAACCACTCATGAAGGCTATAGAGAAGATAGCGCAGGATAACCCTCCGCAGATACCTGCATAGTTGTTGTGATGGACATGCTGCTAGTAGCATCCATCCAACTCTACCATTTTTTGGAGGCGCTTGTAGATAGCATTAACGATGCTGTAGAGAGTGCAGTTAGAGATTCTGCTAAGGAGCCTTTAACATTCATCCCATCATCAATAGATGTGGGTGTAAGATGCTCTTTCGAGTATGCTGATAATGGTGTGTACGTTACACCCTCCAATGCGCTTGTGGCAAACTACTATGGTAAGGACCATGATGCAGTAATACAGGCTAGGCTATCACCAGTACCAAGATCATCTAGTACTCTAGCATCATCTGCAGCAGGATCATCAGGTATAGATATACGAGATAGGTGGAAGAGGGGGTGAGCGATCTGTCAAATCTGGAGGATCTGCAGAAGATGCTCAAGACTTTAAGAGAAGAGAATGAGATGTTAAGGCAGAGAGTTGCTAGGATAGCAGAGTTGGAGAAGGAGAACGAAGTTTTGAAGAGTAGGATAGCAGAGATAAGCAAGGGCTTCACACTAACTGTAGAGCCTGCTACACTCATAAAGGCCATACAGAGTGATCTTCTCAAGGTTGATGAGTTTGCACTCAAACAGGAGCGTAGCACAACATACGTTGTATCTGATCTTAACATACAGTTGAAGGCAGTCGTTACACAGAAGGATGATAGGGTTGCATTAGCACTTCCATCAAGGGGAGAGGAGATAAGACCAGAGTTGTTAAGCACAATAAACATATCCATGAAACCAATACCATTACCCTATAGGGAGGTTAAACCCCAACCACAGCCGCAACCACAACCAAAGCCTAGACCAGTAGAGGTTATAGAGGGTATCGGTACCAAGTTAGGTAGTATCTTAAGGGATAAAGGGCTCAGAACTGTAGGCGATCTTGCTAGAGCATCAACCAAAGATCTTGTTGCAATAGGCATAGATGAGAAGAGTGCAAGCAAGTTCATAGGCATGGCTAGACTTATGACAATGAGTGAGTTTGCAGGGCTAGAAGGAGTGGATGAGCAAGCAGCAGAGTTGCTTGTCATAGCAGGTAAGATAGACTCTCGGGAGATGCTTGCAAAGAGTGATCCTCAAGAACTCTTCAACATACTGGATAATGCTATAAAGGAGAGGAGGGTGAAGGTACCAAGAGGGTATAGGTTGAGCATTGATGATGTTAAGAGATGGATAGAATCTGCAAGGAAGAGCGTTACTATTACCAGTAGTAGTTAATCTCTCCATCTATTTTTGTTGTATCTAGACAATCCTTATGATCATATGGAGTAGTATATGCCATTCTCCTTCTGCATCCTGTCAAGCCTGCTATGCATCTTGTTTATTCTAGGCCTCTTGCTCTCCTCATCCCTCCTGAACGTTATATCCAAGCCCTTCAGGAAGAGGTTCATACCATCTCTCTTGCTCAGAGTACCTGTAGCATAACCTTCCTTCCCTGGAATGCCTGTGAATACTATGAGTGTATCTGCAACCATATCCACCATATGCATATCATGATCAACTATTACTGCTGATCTCCCCTGTCCCTTCACAAACCTCTGGATGAACCTTGCTATCATTATCCTATCCTCAACATCTAGGAAGGCTGACGGCTCATCCATTGCATATATATCAGCATCCCTTAGCAGGCATGAGGCTATTGCAACCTTCTGCAGTTCTCCCCCACTTAGGTTCTTAACAATCTTATCGTACATCTTCTTAAGTCTCAGGGGTTCTACTATGAGGGGTTCAGCACTGCTCCCCTCTATACCCTTCCCGTAAGCTTCGGATAGAAGGGTTCTAACATCATACTCATAATCCTGCTCAAGGTACTGTGGCTTGTAGGATATCCTTGCATTTATCCTGAACTCTCCATCATCTGGCTTATCTACTCCCGCTATCATCATCATCAGTGTTGTCTTGCCTAGAGCGTTTGCACCAACTATACCTACAACCTCACCCTTCCTGACCCTTGCACAATCAGCAACAAGCCTGAAGCCTTGGCGCTTCTTCTCTATCCTAGTGTACTCTGCAACAACCTCCTCCATTATAAGATCCTCTCCACTTGTAGCAGACTCGAACCTGAATGCTCTATCCCTGAACCTAACGTTTATGGTTGAGATGTAGCCTTGAAGGAACTCGTTTATTGCTGTGTTTGTGCTCATTGCATCAGATACAATACCATATGCGCCAGGCTCCCCATAGAGGATGTGCATGTAATCACTCAGATAGTCAAGCATCGTTAGATCATGCTCAACTATCATTACGCTCTTACCCTTGCCTGCTATCTCATTTATTACTCTAGCAACCTCAAGCCTCTGATATACGTCGTTGTAGGATGATGGCTCATCGAAGAGGTAGAGATCTACATCCTTACTTGCTGCTACTGCAACTGCTAGTCTCTGCAATTCCCCACCACTCAACTCATTCACATACCTCTCAAGTGATTCATGTAGTGCAAGCCTCTTAGCATAATGCTCAGCACTGCCATTCTCATCGTATCTAGCAAGTAATTCCCTAGCAGTGCCATTGAAGACCTTTGCTATGAGATATACTTGCTGTGGCTTCATTGCTACCCTTATCCTCTTCTCAGCAATTGCCTTTAGATGCTCCTTTACTGCAGTACCTCTAAAGTGCTCTATAACCTCATCCCATGATGGCTCACCGTTACCATACCTTCCTAGGTTTGGTTTCAATAAACCTGCAATTATGTTGAGAACGGTACTCTTCCCTATACCATTCCTGCCTAGGAGCCCTACAACAGCATTGTCCTTGGGTACTGGTATGTTGTATAACCTGAATGCATTCTGTCCATACTGGTGCACCTTCCTCTCCTCCAACTCCTCAGCAAGGTTGATTATCGTTATTGCTTCGAATGGGCACTTCTTCACGCATATACCACAGCCGTTGCATATATCCTCATCTATAACTGCTATTGCCTTGCTCCTATCCTCCTCATCGCTTAGTGTTATGCACCTACCCCCATCCCTGTTGAGAGGACAGAATGCTATGCACTCTAGGCTACAGTTCTTTGGCTTGCATAGATCCTTGTCTATAACAGCTATCCTATGCATGGATCCCGCTCATGCTTTGCTGTAGCATATAATATATTTGTACATGGTTAACTAACTAACTGGCTAGAAAGGTTTAATTTACTATTCTGTATAACTAAACATAGCCGGCCATAGCGACAGGGTAAGACCTGGTCCCATTCCGAACCCAGAAGTCAAACCTGTCGTCGCTGTCGTGTTAGTGAGGTGCGCAAGCCCTCGCGAAGCGGCAGTGTCGGCACCATTCATCACATATAGCAATAACTATCTTCCTTTCTTCCTGTGCCAGAAATACAATCACTGCTGAAATTGTTAATAATAAATTAGGGCTAATGTAAAACGATATATACATCCTCCTGTTAAGATAAGGCAATGGTGAATAAACTAGCATTGGGTATAGCGGTTACAGCGATACCCTTGGCAGTTGGTATAGCAGCCATAATGGGTATATTCGGTTCCACTGGAGGCAAATTATTCCCAGATGTTAGACCTGACAGGCAGACTCCAGCAATGACAGAGATCAAACTGGTCATAAGGAATGTTAATGGCGCTGATAGGCTCTTCAATGTTGGTGATGCTGCAAATGCAAATCCAAACCCACAGATGTTCAGTTGCCTAGCCTGTACATTGAAACTAACGATAACCAACAATGGTCAGAATACACATACAATAGTGGTTGAGGGTACTGGTGCATCAACAGGTCCTATAGCCCCAGGAGAGACCAAGTCGCTGCAGTTCACCTACGATGACTATGCAACACTAACATACAGGAGCGTTGAGCATCCAGACCAGATAAGAGGGGATATAGAGATAAGGAAGATATCATAGATGGCGTAGCGGAAGATACAGTTAATCAAGAGTAGTAGCAATAATAATAACAATATCTTTTTATCCCTCTTACAAACCTACTTATTTGATTGGTTCAATCAGCACCATCACTATCATCAACCCCTATATCAAGGGATAGATTCAGCGATATACTTGCAAGCATTACTGGGAAGAAGGTCCTTGTCATAGGGGACCTCATGCTAGATCATTACGTTGAGACTAGGGTTAAGAGACTCTCTAGGGAGCATCTCATCCCAGTGCATGAGATTATAGATGAACGTTACTTTGGTGGTGGTGCAGCAAATCTAGCAGTTAACATAGTCTCCCTTGGAGGCAATGTATCCCTTGCAGGTGTGGTTGGTGATGATAGTGAGGGTAGGATACTGCAGAGCATACTAGAAGCAAGGAGTATAGATACCAAGCATGTTATAGCATCAAGAACAAGACCAACACCATTGAAGAGCAGATACCATATAGCAGGCTCCATATACTTCAGGATAGACAGAGAGGTTAGGGATGATATAGATAGGGATACAACCTCCTTGCTCATAGATGCAGTTGAGGATAGCGTTGATGATGGCATCAACTGTATATGCGTATCTGATTATGACAAGGGTGCAGTAACACCATTACTACTCAAGAATATAGCAAGGATAGCAAGGGAGAAGGGCATAATGCTGATAGGTCAACCAAAGGTCAAGCACTACAAGGACTTCATTGGCTTCGATTACCTTAGATCAACCCTTGTTGAGGCTGTAAAGGCTACTGGTATAAGGATAATGAATGAGTCGAGTTTCCATAATCTAGGTGTACACCTGCTCTCAAGCCTGAACTGCAAGGCATTGGTACTTAGCAGAGGCAAGGGTCTAACCATATTCAAGGGCAATTCAATGATAAATATACCATTCTTTGTGCAGAAGGAGTATATGAGTGCTATAGGGATAAGGGATGCTACAATGGCAATATTTGCACTAGCACTAGCATCAAATGCAGATGTGGTTGAGGCATCTATACTGAGCAATGTCGTGGCAGCAACTGCAACTATCAAGCCAGAGACGATGGTAGTATCGCTCAAGGATATCGAGGCAAGCCTCTACAACAAGGAGATAGAGGAGGGCATCTCGCAGGTACCTCTATATAGATAGATCATTAATTGGAATGATGATCGTGTACAGTTATAAGTAAGAATATATGGTAGATGGATGAGAAGCATCATCAATAACCATAATGATTATGGTGAGTATGCAGGATGCAGGTGCAAGAGATACTGAGGCTTAAAGAGATAGCAAGGAGGACTAGAAGGCTTATAATAGAGTCTGTAGCAGAGGCTGGGTCTGGGCATCCAGGAGGCTCGCTCTCTGCTGTTGAGCTTGTAGTAGCATTGTACTTCCACAAGATGAGGCACGATCCAAAGAACCCAAAGTGGGAGGATAGGGATAGGTTCATACTATCAAAAGGGCATGCTGCCCCCTTGCTCTACTCTGTACTTGCTCAAGCAGGATACTTCCCTGTTGAGGAGTTGAAGACCCTAAGGAAGTTGGGGAGCATGCTCCAAGGGCATCCAGACTTTAGGACCCCAGGGGTTGAGTACTGTGCTGGCTCCGAGGGTATAGGGTTATCTGTTGGTATTGGGCTTGCTCTAGCAGCAAAGCTTGATGGCAAGGGTTACAGGACATACGTGCTCCTAGGGGATGGGGAGATGCAAGAAGGGCAGGTGTGGGAGGCTGCAATGGCTGCTGTTAAGTATAGGTTAGATAACCTTACTGCTATAGTTGATAGGAACGGGATACAGCAGGATGGGCTTACTGAGAATATAATGCCTTTAGAGCCTTTGGCAGCAAAATGGCAGGCATTCAACTGGAATGTCATCCAGATAGATGGTTATGACTTTGAGCAGATAATAGATGCGTACAACAAGGCTGAGGAGACGCTAAATAGACCTACTGTTATAATAGCACATACAACCAAGGGCAAGGGTGTATCTTTCATGGAGTGGTCACCACAGTGGCACGGTCAGGCGCCAAAGAAGGAGCAGGTGAGCAAGATACTGGAGGAGATGGGATTACTATGACTGCTAGCAGTAAGATAGTAGATGTTACCAACAACAATACTGTAATCATTGCACCATCCATACTTGCTGCTGACCTTGCAAACCTATGCTCTGTAG
>JACAFJ010000006.1 GCA_013538675.1 Candidatus Nitrosocaldus tengchongensis | reverse complement strand
AATGAGTGATATATATATATCGGAGATAAGGTGTCAGATGCGAATACTAAGATGTGGATAATATTATTATGAATCTCACGTAAATGCACTGCTAAAGTTATCATTTACCATCTATTAATTACTACTATACTGCCTTGGTACTACAGCAAACCTCTTGCTAGCATCCATATGGTACCTTATCACTAGGTTAGGATCCTTCTGCCTACGTGTGAGTATACCAACAACAACATCATCCCTCTTTATTATCTCCATCTCCCTCAACCTCTTTATCCCTGCTGGAACTGCACCAGATGCAAGTTCACAATCAAATCCATTAAGCCCAACAACTGCCATACCATCGTACATATCAGCATCGCTAACCTGCTCAACAACACCATCTGTGAACTCTAATGCTCTTAAACCCTTCAGCAGGTTCGAAGGTTTGCCTATCTGTATTGCAGTTGCATCTGTTCTAGGCTTTATGTTCTGCTTATCCATGTATGCATAGTACTCCTCTATAAGTTCAAGGTCAACCTTGCCCTTGTTCCATCTCAACGCTCTCCCATTGAACTTTCCATTGTAGAGTGTGTAGAGCGTATTTGCACCTTCAGCATTTATTATAGCAAGTTTAGGTATCTTCTTTATCCATCCCCACTCATAAAGTTCCATTAAGCATTTCCCAGCGCTAGAGGTGTTGCCTAATGCTCCTCCAGGATAGACTATCCAGTCTGGAGGGTTCCAGTCAAGGTACTCTAACGCTCTATACACTATAGTCTTCTGCCCCTCAAGCCTGAAGGGGTTTACAGAGTTGACAACGTAAGCATTGTTACGCTTAGCCTCTCTAAGCATTATCTGTAATGCATCATCGAAGTTACCATCAACCTCTACAACCTGTGCACCAAACTGCAATGCCTGCCCTAACTTCCCTATGGCTATCTCACCTCTAGGCACATACACCTCGCATAGCATACCTTCATTTGAAGCGTACATAGCTGCTGAGGCTGATGTATTCCCAGTTGAAGCACACATTATCTTCCTAACAGCAAGCATCTTTGCATGTGTTAGTGCACTTGCCATACCATTATCCTTGAATGAACCACTAGGATTGTAACCTTCAGGTTGGAGGAATAGGCAATCCTTATCCATGCCAGCGTATTCTGCAACCTTGCTCATCTTGAATGGCTTTGGTAGTCTGCCTTCAGCACCATCGAGAGATACTAGATACTTCTTGCACTCCTCATACTCCTCAGTATCTATCTGTACAAAGTTTATGAGATCCCTGAAGCGCCATACCCCACTCTCATTGTATATATTGTTGCCATGGTTCCTTCTAGCATAGAATACATCCTTCAGGCTCTTGTCTGGTGCATAAGCATACTTCACATCAAGAGCATGACCTCTCTCACACGTTATCCTGAACTCATTTATAGGATACCTTAGCCTACATGCTGGGTCTATGCACTCCTGGTAAGCCTCCATCCTCATGACCCTAGTAAGGGGTTTATACCTACTTATAAAGCTAGGATCTCCACTTATATTATATCTTATGATACTGGATGGTTAACCTCTTGGGTCCAGATCGAAGGTGGAAGTTTATACAACATTTACACTCCTTCTCAAAGCATTCCTTATCCGATGTATGATTACATATACCACATTCACAGTGTGCCATAATACATTATAATCATAGCATAGATTTAAATCTATAGTAAGATATTCCCTTACACTACAATTCTCTATATAACTATATAGTCTAATGCTATTGCACTTGCAAGGAGGTCATTGTGTCTATAACCAACTATGTAGCCATTCTTTATCTCTGATGGTGCAACCCATCTATTGGCTGAGCTGAAGTACCTCTTACTCCTTATCTCATTCTCTATCTCCTCAAGGTCGAGTTCCTTCTCTGTAACCTCATTGGTTCTAAGGTTCCTTATTATAACAAGCACCTTCTTAACAAGCACTCTATGCCCGAACTTGAATGCTGCTGGATCTCTAGCATTCTCCACAACCTCGAGTAGTTTCAACTTGAACTCCCATCTGTTCAGTGCATCCCTGCTTGTTATCAGCCTTTCATCAGTATAATAGCTCATAAGATATAAGTCTAGGAAGGTGGTTAAAAGTTTTATTAGATGTTAGATGCGTGATTCTAATACTAATACCACCACTACTACTCTCTACCCTGCCAAGGCATCTCGAATAGAGTTAGAGTTAGCCTTATCCTTCTTTCATCCCCATTACCACTAGAACCGTTATTGGTATCATTGGGATTGATGAGAAGAGGAGTAGTAGCATAGTTCATGTATATGTAAAGACTCCCATCGTACCTACATGCTATGTATATCTTGGACCTGTTACTCTTCTTCTTATTATTATTATTCTTGCTCTCTTCCAGTACCTTTGCTATGATGTTTGTATCTGGAAGAGTGGTAGTAGTGGTAGTAGCATCATCCCATAGCCAATAGTACTCCTGCAATTCCCTATGCTCATATGTGTATGCCTTCTTCCACTTCTTGCTCATGAACTTCAAGGCCAATATTACATATCTATGCCTGTATCTGGTGAAGAGGTTGAGCCAGTTTATGCACCTTGCTACCTGCTCTATAGGCACCTTTATTGTATCAGTGCTTGTGCTCTTTGCCTCTATGGCAAGCATGATACCTTTAGCATTGTTCACTGCTATGACATCTGGTAGCGAAACGCTTGGGCTTCCAAGCCTTATTGCCTTCCATCCATTGCATGAGTTTATCCTTCTAACCAGTTCATGCTCAAAGCTGTAGCCCCTCTGCCTCCTAGTCCTGTTTGTCTTTACACTATCCATCCTACCTTATGTGCAGCAAAGTAAGTTAAGTATTTTAAGTCTTTGATGTACTAGCCTGTAATGACTTGAATAGATAGTAGGGCTCGTTGTCATCATCTATACCACATCTAACCATCATTACTAGAGAACCTATACTTGGCTCAGTCTCTGGGTTATCATCCTCTAGAACCCTCCCAAATAGCCTTACCCCATTCTCCAACTCTATGAATGCAAACCTTACACCCCTTATATACGACTCTGAGACGACCATTATCCTACCTTTGATCTCATCCTTACTGGGATCAATGTATACCCACTCCATATCGCTATTAAGACATCTCCTACACACAGGGCTTGGAGGCCATACACTAGAGGAGCAGTACCTGCATCTAGCAACTGCAAATACACCTTTTGAGAGTGCATCCAAGAATCTCTGCATAACCTTGTTGGTAGTAGAGGAAAGATATACTTAATCGTTCCAGCATTCTGCTAACTGATATGATACTGGCAAGGGAGTTTTATGCAAGGGATACTGTAGAGGTTGCAAAGAGCCTACTTGGAAAGATGCTTGTAAGGGTGATGGATTGCAATATACTCTCTGGCATCATAGTTGAGACTGAAGCATACACAAGGGATGATCCTGCAAGCCATGCATATAGAGGTATGACAGCAAGGAACAGTGTTATGTTTGGAGAGGTTGGGCATGCGTATGTATACTTCATCTATGGTAATCATTACTGCCTCAACGTGGTAGCAAAGAGCAGGGATATGGAGGCTGGTGCAGTGCTCATAAGGGCTGTAGAACCCAGACAGGGTGTAGAGGTTATGATGAGTAATAGATCTGCTACTAGAAGCATCAAGGTAGAGATGCTCACAAATGGACCAGGTAAGTTAACCAAGGCATTAAACATAGATTCTAGGTATAACGGGTTTGACCTTACAGTTGATGGGGAACTATACATAGCAGAGGGTTATAGCATGAGTGATATAGATATAATAGCAACAAGGAGGATAGGTATATCTGAAGGTATGGATAGACCCTGGAGGTTCGTAATCAAGGGTAACCGGTTCGTATCAAGGAAGGAGGGTTATGGTGTAATATAGTTCAGAACATCATAGTTTGGATTGTTAGTATGATAGTACTTGATTAGATCATACATCATCCTGTTTATCCTCTCTATCAGCATGGAATCCCTCATGTACCTCTTCCCCTCATACTCTAGTATCTCAGATATCTCCCCTATACTCATCATGATCAGATGCCTAGGGTAGGAGAATCTAACGCTGAACCTATTCATGGTTATGTTAACATAACCATCCTTGTTTATGTAAACCTTCTCAAAGTAATCACTCATCATCCTCACTATGGTTACTGAATCCTCCCCTTTGCTTATGGAGTACTTGCTCCCTATTCTCATCGTTTCATAGTACATACCATTATATTCTATAATGCTAAATACAAATATTGCTATTGCAGATGGTATACAACATAAAAGTATATAAGGAGAGCTTTATAAACAGTTACCCACTAGTATTTACAACTATATAATAACACAGTTGTTATGACTATTACTTGCCTCTACTATTATCATCATCATCACCTCTCAACTCATCGTCCTTATCATCATCGCCATTACTACTACTGCTATCAGAACCCTCTGAGTTCAACGTCCAGGGGAATAACTTGCCTATGACTTTACTCCAGTCAACCTTTATCATGAAGTAGATGGATACACCGATTAGCACTACAGTAGCGATCAGCGATACATAGAAGAACGGTGTATCCTCGCTACCCTCAACATACTCAAGTAGGTTGAACCCAGCCCTTGTACCCCATACAACTGCCTCAGAGATGAGCATCTTTCCTGCTAAGAGTGAGGTGAAGAACATGAAAGGATTGTACTTTGCTAATCCTAATGGTATGTATACTAGATCATCTGGTATTGGCGTTGCTGCTGCTATGAATGAAGCATACCATCCATACCTCTTGAGCAGCCTCTGCAATGGTTTCATCCTAACCCTGCTCTCCCTGCTTATGAACCTCCTCCCATAGTAACTACTATAGAAGATTATCACCTTGGCTATGCTTGCGCCCATTGCGCTTGAGAATGCTAGTAGATGAGGATCGAACTTTGGATCTATGCTCATTATTGCAAGTATAGGGAAGAATGGTATGGGTACAAATATTATTATACTTGCAATGAAACTTATTGCAAAAAGACCAATGTAGCCTAGGCTATCTGCAAATGCTAGAAGCGTATTTATTATATCTGATAGCCCCATACCTTATCTATATTTCAGTATGCTCTTGCAAAGTATGCAATCTTCTCTGCATTTCTGCTACAATATATACATATCATATCCCCATCCCTATCTATACCCTGCTCCTCCATCCCCTCTCCTCCCATATCTGTATCATTGACATTAAATGGTATAACTCTTATATCTGCACCAGTCTCCTCCTTTATCCTTAACTCACACTCCTGCGAACCACACCAGTATGCTCTTACGAAACCATGCTCTACACGCTCCTTGAACTCATCATAACTGAAGGCAGAGAAGGTATGACTCTTAAGGAACTCAGATGCCCTTGTATATAGGCTACGCTGTATATCCTCTAACATATTAGTTACTGCATCAAGCAACTCCTCATCCCCTACGCTAACCTTCTTACCATCATCCCTCCTAGCAAGTACAACCTTGCCCTGCTTCACATCTCTAGGGCCTATCTCTACCCTTAGAGGGATACCCTTCAACTCCCAGTCATTGAACTTGTAGCCTGGAGTATACTCCTCCCTATCATCTAGATGCACTCTGAACCTATCCCTAAGCATAGCATACAGATTCTTACACTTCTCTATAACTGAATCCTTGGTCTCATCACCATAGAATATTGGTACTATAACTATCTGTATTGGGGCTATCCTTGGAGGGAGTACCAAACCCTTATCATCTCCATGCACCATGACCATTGCACCTATCAAGCGCCATGATATGCCCCATGAGGTCTGCCATGCATACTGCTCTTTACCATCCTTGTCTAGAAACTTTATGCTGAATGGCTTTGAGAAGTTCTGGCCAAGGTTATGCGATGTACCCATCTGTAATGCCTTACCATCTGGCATCAACGCTTCTAGCGTTAATGTGTAATCTGCACCAACGAACTTCTCCCTCTCGCTCTTGTATCCTGCTATAACTGGTATTGCTAGATACTCTTCCATTATCTCCCTGTATATTGAGAGCATGAGCATTGCCTCCTGCTCTGCCTCTTCCTTGCTTGCATGTACTGTATGCCCCTCCTGCCATAGGAACTCTGATGTCCTTATCAATGGTTTTGTAGACTTGATCTCTGCTCTAAGCGCTGTATTCCAGAAGTTGATCTTCAATGGAAGATCCCTATAACTCCTTATCCACCTTGAGAATATCTCATAGGCTAGGGTCTCTGATGTTGGTCTCAGCGCTAGCCTCTCACCAAGTTCATCATTACCAGCATGTGTAACCCAGAATACCTCTGGCTTGAAGCCTTCAAAGTGCTCAGCCTCCTTGCTCAACAGACTCTCTGGTATCAGTGTTGGGAGGAATGCGTTATGATGCCCAGTCTCCTTGAAGCGCTTATCTGCTACCCCCCTTATCCCCTCCCATATGGCATAGCCATAAGGCTTCAGTACAATGAAACCCTTCATTGGGGCGTAATCAAGTAGGTTGCTCTTCAATACAACCTGTATGTACCACTCTGCAAAATCCTCATCCTTCTTTACTGTAATCCCTAGATCATTCACATCCTCTCACTTCATTAATCACCACAATATACCCTTATATAATATGCCTTGATGATGACCTTTCTTAACCAGTACTTGAATTAGTAGCAAGAGGCTCCCCCTTGCAGTACACCTGCCCCCTCATCCTACTTATGAAGTTTGAGCATACATAGCACTCTATGAAGTTAACATCCCTGCTCAACACGGGACACTCTACATACTCCTTCTTCATCCTTGAGAGCATCTTTGCACTAAGACCCTTTATCTTCAACTTGCCCTTATCATCCATCATCCCTAACTCCCTCAACTCTCTCTTACCTGTATCTGATATCCTTATGCTCTTACCCTCCTTCACCTGCACAATGTACTTATGCTGTATCTCTCCCTCGCTCAATACCCTACTACATACATACATGGAATATAAGCATTGATGATCTATATGTGAGATAACTGTAGTAAGATTTGATATCATGCTTACACTTATATAGTCTATTATTGCTGCTCATAGCAAGCATGCTTGTAGTCTTCGATGTGGAAGGTGTGCTCTACGATGCAGAGTATCTACCAATGCTAGCTAGGCTTGTAGGCAAAGAGAAGGAGGTTATGGAGATAACAATCAAGGGCATAAAGGGCGAGATACCATGGGAGGAAGGACTGCTGAGGAGGATAGATACGATAAGGGGTATAGAGTATGATAAGGCATTAGAGGTAGCAGACAGCATGCCCATAATGAAGGGTGCAAAGGAGGTATGCTCTTACCTCAAGCGTATGGGCTTCAAGATAGTTGCTGTCTCTGGAGGCTTCACCATAATAACCGATAGGCTCAAGGATGAACTCAAGTTGGATTACGTTGCTGCCAACGAACTCATATTCAGAGATGGGAGACTTGCAGGGATAGATATACAGGTTGACTCTAGGAAGGCAAATGCCATAGCGAAGGTCTTAAGGGATTGGAATGTGAAGAAGGAGCATATAACTGCTGTTGTTGATGGTGCTAATGATCTAACTCTCTTCGATATAGCAGGGCTAAAGGTTGCATTCAATGCACAGAGCATAGTGAAGGAGAGGGCTGATGTTGTTATAGATGAGAAGGATCTTACCCTTCTTATAGAGGTTATAGAACGGCATTACAGTACCATGATAAAGCGATGATACTGCTATGAGTAGGAGGAGGAGGGAGAGGCTATTTATTATTATTACGTACTGTTGGTAGATACAATAAGATGAGCAGGGTAGAAGTAATACCAGTCTCCATAGCGAAGGATATCAAGATCTCCAAAGGCTATGACCTTGCATCACTCATACTCTACTCCATCAAGGCTAATGGGTTGGAACTCATGGATAAGGATGTTGTAGTTGTTACACAGAAGGTGGTCTCCAAGGCAGAAGGCAGGGTTGTAGATCTAGCAGATGTTACGCCTTCAGATGATGCAGTAAAGATAGCAAAGGAGCAAGAGAAGGACCCTAGAGTGGTTGAGTTGATGCTTAGAGATGCAAAGAGGATAGTTGCCATGCAGAATGGAGTGATAATAACGGAGACTAGACATGGGTTTGTATGTGCCAATTCGGCTATAGATGGTTCCAACGTTGAGGATAATTGTGTTACCCTACTACCAATAGACCCAGATGCATCAGCAAGGAGGATAAGGGATGGGTTGATGAAGGCTACTGGCAAGAGGGTAGCAGTTATAATCTCAGATACATTTGGAAGGCCGTTTAGGGAGGGGCAGGTGAATGTTGCTGTAGGTATTGCAGGTATGAAGCCCATCATAGATTATAGGGGTTTGAGGGATATGTATGGCAAGGAGTTGAGGGTAACAAGCATAGCAGTAGCAGATGAGGTAGCATCTGCAGCAGAACTTGTCATGGGTAAGAGCAGAGGCATACCAGTAGCAATAGTTAGAGGGTTAGAGTATGAGGATGTTGAAGATGCCTCGATCAACGAACTTATAAGAGAGGAGAGCAGGGATATATTCCTTAAACTAGCAGCAAGCAAGGGATCAGTAATATAATACAAGTTATTTACTACAACAACAGGTTGTGATGGTTGGGAGATGGCATGCCATGGATTAGATGAGTTTGCTACCAGTTAGGAATGGCATAGTAGTATGAAAGTCTTATATAATAGTAGTATCTCCATCTACAAAGGCAAATATTTAACCCTCTAGCAATAATTGCTATGAGTAAGGTAAGGAGCAGAACTGGTAAGGGTATAAGTCCTAGGATGGCAGCATTGATAATACTTGTTGGTGTTGTAGCAGCGATAGTTGCAGTAAGTCTCATGATCTACACTGAGAGGAGCAAACAAGAGAACTATGCTATAGCCATACAGAGGCTCAATGCTGAAGCAAAACAGATAACGGAGCACTACAACAATGAGTATGCTCTATGGGAGAAGGGCTTGATAGATGATGCCAACATGATAGAGATAGTGGATAGTGTAATGATGAACCAACAGAGGATAATAAATACGATGAAGAACCTTAACGTACCTGATATATACAAGGAGGCACATGAGCACAATGTAAAGTCTCTAGAGTATGAGTATGAGAGTAATGAGCACTTCAAGAGGTATCTAGAGAGCAAGGATGAGGATGAGTTGAAGAGGTCGCAGGAGTTGTTACAGCTCTCATTCGAGTATGAGATGAAGGCATTGAACCTCTACAGAGGTAATGGGCTATTCCTGCCTTGAGTATAATGATGACGATAAACATTAAAATCTTGCATATAGCAAATCATCATATGCTTGAAGAGTTAAGGAAGAAGGCTATATTCCAGAATACAGTTGATGTATGGATAGCATTATGCAATGAGAAGGGTAGGGAGTGGAACGATGTTAAAGGGTATAGGGTATTCATAAACCACCTTATGAAGAATAACGTTAGGATGAACAGGTTCCCTCTGTGCGTAAAGGATACTGGGGGCTATGAGCGTAGCAAGGATAAGGTAGTGCTTCTTGAAGCGTTATCAGCAATGAATACTCAAGATGCATTGGTGTATGTTGTTAAACTGGATGATAACACGCTGAAAATAATAAGTAGTTTTGATGGTATCTGATCAATCACATTAGGGTAACAGCGCCATTACCATTGCCATTACCAGCAACGTACAAGCGCTTTAATGATAATCGCTTTGACGATAATAGTGCAAGCATAACAATCACTGCTATGAACAGTGTTATATAAGCAAGAGAGAACTCTGGAACGTAGGTGAATGTAACCTCAGCCCTCTCGCCCTCTCCATTTATGTTATCTATTATCAGAGTATAACTGCCTTGAGCATTCAGCATATAACTCTGAGTCCCTGTAACATTCTTCCTTATTGTATCACTCAACATATCTCCATCTTTCTTCAGCATAACATCATACCTAGCATCGTTGATGATGTTACCCTTCTCATCCATTATGGATACATCGAACCTTGACTCCTTGCCTATATCTGATGGATACCAGTCTACCATGACTCTATACTTGCCAGTTGTACTTGCTGCAGTTAACTTTATGCTAGCAGTGAACTCCCCAGTACCTATTATGCTTGTTGCATACACATCTGGCCTCAATGCTAGATCACTTACAGCAAATACCTTCAACTCGTTCGTGCCTCTAGATAACCTACCTGTATCATTACCTTCAAGCCTTATCTCAAACCTGCCATCCCTTGCTGGCTTGATATGTCCATCTAGCACAACATTACCATTCATATCCTTCATGAAGTAGTATATGTTGATATCCTTGCTGAGATCTACATTACCATCCTCCACCCTAACGCTGCCATTTATCACAACATCCTTACCTCGCTCTATGGTTAATGGCACATCAACATTGCTGATCTTTGCAAGCATCGGTTGCTCAAAGATGCGCCAGTGACCCTGTTCGAATGGATATGTAGAATCCCTGAACGCCTTTATAACTATCGTTCTTGCTTCAGGGTTATAACTCTCAAGGTAGAATGGCCCATTGCTTATCATCGCATGCCTCTTAGCATCTATCCAGTTCATGGATGCATTGTATCTAACATTAGCATCATTCATGCTTACCCTATCTTTCAATGCAATAGGGATGGGATTTGATGATCTGAGTTGTGTTAGAGCATCCTTCACAAGGTTGGCATCATCAGCAATTATGAGAGAGAGCCATGGTATGTTCTTTGCATTCGCCTGAGATCTTGAGAATGCTGCTTTACCATCCATAACAACCTTCTCCATAGCAGCGTATATCTCCCAAGGCATGCTAGCCCATACACCTGCATAATCTGCTATATAGTTTGGATCGAAATGCCAGTAATCTACATACACCTCAACTCTATCATCATCTATGAACCTTATTCCTTTTAATGTGCTTACAAACTTCTCTGCTGTTGCTGTGTACTCTGGATCATAGGTTGGGTCATCATCGCCCTCCTTACTACCCCATTCGAAGAGGAAGTATATAGCATAAAGTATATCGTTCTTATCCATTATGATGCCATGGTGCCACTTGCTATACTTCAGATCATATGTTACCCTACTCATTGCCTTGACACCATCACCAACCTGCTTCCACTGCTCAGTGTATGCATCCCATACCATGGCATCCCTTGGCACATCAAGCCTACCATCTGGACCTCTGGTATCAACACTCCATGTTGCCCTAACAGGTATAACATCACCAGTGTGAGGATTGAAGAATGTTGCTGGATCTATGACTGCAGTAGATATCCTCGTAGAGTACCAGTCTCTAAGCCCTGCTACAGGGTTCCATGAGCCTTGGTAGATCTGCTTCATCCCAACCTTCATAATACCTGTATCTGTCTTTGCATTGATTAGGCTGAACCTTCCAGTTATCCCTGCACCAAAGTCCTGAACCATACCATCAACGCTCCTATTCACTATGTATGGGTCTATTGTACTTGCTATGAATATCCTTACTGACTCTTTAACACCCAACTCTACACTCCTCCTTAGCAAGGAATCCCTCTCATCCTTTGAGGTGTACTTGCCAATGAATATCCTCTCTGTAAGATCATCCAACTCCTTATTCTCGTAATTCCAAAATGCAGTATTCTGGAAACCAGGCATATTTGCGAACCATGGAGCATACATCTGTGCTGCTAGAGATGTATCATATCTAGTGAATGCTGATCTCCCCCAGCCTTCAGTGTATAGATGCCATCTCAACTCTTTAGGATCAGAACCGTATACCTCATTGAATGCTTTGTTAAGATCACCATAGATCCTCTCAACTGTGAAGCCTAACCGCTCTAGATCTGATGCCAATATCTCCCCCATAGTCTTCCTCCTAGGATCATCGCCCCTTATGAAGAACTTTACATCTATAGGCTTATCCTTGTAGTACCACTTGCCATCTACTCTCTTAACTGCTCCAGCATCAATCAATGCCTTGCTGATCATCTCATTCGCTAGTGTTGGATTATACTTGAAACCAAATGACTCTATAACATCTATGAGCACTATATAGTCAGGATCGAACTGGCCAAATGCAGAGTACATAGGTGCACCAAATCCCTTGAGTACTTCATTAACTATGAGATCTCTATCAATGAGGTAGTTCATAGCATACCTAACCTCCCTTATCGAGAATGGATTGAGTTTATCATCGGATGCTGGTGCTGGGTTTAAGAGCAGGCTTAAAGATCCTCCAGGAGCATCATATATTCTTATGCTTGGATCATCCTTAAGGCTCTGTACAAGATCCAAGGGAAGCCTCCAGAAGTATGTATCTAGATTCCTTGCTCTAACCTCATTTGTAGCAACATTCTCATCCAGATAGTGTATGAACTGTACTTCATCGAGATAAGGGCCTTTCTGATTCTGCTGTGCATATACCTGCAATGGTAGTGATAATAGCAGCAATGTTATAAGGAGTGATACAACAGTTATAGTTTTAGCCTTACCTCTCCCCATACCTTTGCCCTTATACCCTACCATCAAGTTATCTTTATAGAGCAAGATCAATAAATATTGTTGCCTTGGGTATAAGTAAGTTACTCTTACTTAAGATGATACCATACATGGATGGAATGATAAGCATAAAGGAACTCTCATCACTTACAGGTATAAGCAATGCTCTATGCAATACTATGATCGATGATCTGGTCAGCAATGGTGTAGGCAGTATTGAGGATGAAGAGCATGTTAGGTTCACTACTATGGATAAGATCAATGCTGTAATACTTGCTATGAGGCTTAACACTGGCATGGATGAGATAGCAAGGGTACTGCACTGGCGAGACTTTGAGATGCTTACAGCGGAGATGCTTGAGGAGAATGGCTACACTACAGTAAGGAATGTTAGGCTAAGGGTTGAAAGGGGTGCAGGGGTAGGAAGAGGCTCTAGATCTAGATCTAGACAAAGATCTGCGATGATGATGATGGAGATAGATGTTGTTGGTATAAAATGCGTTAATGGAGAGAATAGAGCGATCCTGCTAGATTGCAAGCATTGGCAATACATGAGCCCATCTGAACTTGTAAGGATATGCGAGAAACAGGTTGCTAGAGCAGTAGCATTCATCAATGGAAGGCATGATGTTGACCATGCTATACCATCAGTGATCGTGTTGAATGATATTCCATCGATCATCGATGGTGTGCCAATAGTACCAATAACTAGGCTGAGAGAGTTCCTTAACGATATCTACTCCATCGATAACCTACATATAGTGAGGAGGTTAGAGGAAGGTTGAGAGCATCATCACGATGAATACCATCATACTTGCCATTATGGACCTCTTTGTTAGGCTCATTGCCTTATCAAGTGCATATGAGTAGTGTCTAAACTGCTCATCCCCCATGATCTTTACATCTGCCTTTGATACCCTCAACTCGTACATTGTATTGGATGCTGAGTTGATTGCACTTCTGCTTAATTCCGTGAATATAGATCTGAGTTCATCCCTGCTAGTTACACTACCAAGGGGGAAGTAACCCATCCTATTCCTTGCCCTGCCAGATGTGTAATGGGTATCTGATGTGCATAACACAATATCCCTTATACTCAAGCCTAACTCTGATACCAATGCCTTTATCTCCTGCTCTATATACATGCTCAATCCTTCAACAGCGTTATTTGCATCTACCCATAGTATCAGCAATCCATCACCATTATCAACACTACTATTACCAACACCATCAAGCAGCAATGCTATAACACTCATCCCAACAGGGCCGATATCATCACCCTCATACTTGGTCTTTGCTACACCAACCCTGAACCCATACTGTTCCATATCAGTTAATGCCCTTAAAGTTCTCTTACATGCATCTATCATATCATTGATCTCCTCATCACTTAGATCATCGCCCATGCAGTTGTGTGTATCAACTATGAGCAGATCCTTAAACCCCTGTCCCAATGTGTACTGTTCTACAGCATCCCTAACACTTCTAGGTAGATCATCCATACCTCTAGTTGATGAGAGTAG
Source organism: Candidatus Nitrosocaldus tengchongensis (assembly GCA_013538675.1). Classification (GTDB taxonomy): domain Archaea; phylum Thermoproteota; class Nitrososphaeria; order Nitrososphaerales; family Nitrosocaldaceae; genus Nitrosocaldus; species Nitrosocaldus tengchongensis. The sequence goes on along the minus strand of JACAFJ010000006.1, from coordinate 41,410 downwards.
TAAGAGTGCAACCCTACCCAATGCTATACCTGTAACCCTTGCACTATTAACCTGAATTGTCACAGGTTTGGTGCATGTATAACCTTGCTCAACTACACTATACTCTGCAAGTGAGTCAAGGAATCTCTCAACCTCTTCCCTAGATGGTAGGTTTGATGAGTGATCAGAGATACCATGCATCACTGCTACCGTTGCACTATGCCTAGCATATATATCATAGGGTAGGTTACTGCCTCCAACTGGATAGAATGGTCCAGGATGAACATCTGGTAGCATAAGCATATCATACATGTCATCTGATGTATTTGTATTGGATCCATCAAAGGAAGAACCTCTCTTGAACGCAAATATCTTTGTAATCACTGTTGACTGCTCTGCCTTACTCTCCATAATCCTCTCCATGAGCCTTGCATCTCTCTCAGTCCATGCAAGGAGGTAAGCCTGAAGTAACCTGAACGTGCTCTCAACCCCTGGTCTACCACTCCTATCTGCCATTCTACACCATGCAATTGCTATACCCATAACAGTGATGCTAGTTGCTAGAGTTGGTATATCCAGCATCTGAACCATAGTATAATAAGGTAGAAGGATGAGTAGTATCGCAATAGGTACTATAGGTGCTATCATCAATGATCTCTTCAGTGATGAACCAAATACAGATGTGAATATGCATAGTCTAAGTGCTACTGCGAATACCATACCCTCTATTAGAAGAGTATCATTGCTACCAAGCATTGCTAGTAGTATGCTCACTACAAGTACTGCAATCCAGAGCATCAATGCAAATGCATTGGTATGATAAACTTTGCTCAACTTTGCTACTGGATGGTCTTTAAGGAACAGGTAATCTATTCTGAATAAGAGTAATGCTACTCCCAATGTAACAGGTATGAGTAAGAGATCAGCATTAACAATGTACGCTATTGCACCTATACATGCTAGAGAGATGATGAGGGAGGTTCTAGGTGAGGAAGGGTTGATTAGTGTGAGGGAGAACCTTCTATGTATCCTGCTTACAGAATCCATCTATACATCATCGCATCAATCATACAGGGAATAGAATCTTTATGAGTATAGATATACCTATAAGCCCTGTGGCTACAGCAAATACTATCTCTGGTCTAACCTTTATTCCTTTAGTCTCATCCTCGAAGAACCTCAAGAGCCCAGCGCTGGATGCTGGTAGTGGTGCACCCTTCTTACTCTTCCTAACACTCATAGCAACTTTACCTTCATGCAAGAATAAATACCTTACTAGATTATCTGTAATCAATCTACCAATCTATCATTCATTCTTTTTCTAACATTCAGATGAGATAATAGCGTACCATCAATCATCATCCTTACTATCTTCCTTGACCTTTGCTCTAACCATCCCTCCTCCTCCTTTCTGTTCCTTCTCCCCTCTCTCCTTCTCTCCTCTACCCCTATCTTCTCCTACCTTGGCAAGTATCTCAAGGTAGTAGAGGAGTAACCTTGCCATCTCCATCTGCTTCGCTACATCACTCTCCCGCTCCAAGATCTTTGCTATGCTGTTAACCTTTGCTATTATCACACTCTTCAGATCATGTAATGACTCATCCCTAGCCTCCTCAACAAGTACTGTCTGGTTACCACAGTTTATGCATATCAACCTACCAGAGTACTTCACCTGCACACCCTTGCACTTGCTACATGCTTCCTTGACTAGGGTGCCACCCTTCCTGAGCATCTCTGCAGCAGTCTTCATGCTATCCCTGCTCAACAGATATACTCTACTATACCCAAATAAAAGCCATGATCAATTAACCATAACATAACCGACTCTACTCTAGCAAGGCTTAATAATGAGTACTTATTAAATTCCTACATCAGATGTCTGTTATATGTAAGAGATGTGGACTCCCACAAGATCTATGTGCCTGTGGAGAGTTGGAGAAGGAGGAGAGTAAGATAGTGGTAAGGTTGGAGAAGAGGAGGTTCAACAAGGATATAACCATGATAGAGGGGATAGGCAATTTAGGCGATATAGATAAGATAGTCAAGCATCTGAAGAGCAGGCTAGCATGTGGTGGTACAGCAAAGGATGGGTATGTCATGCTCCAAGGAGATCATAGGGAGCAGGTTAAAAAGTACCTAATCGAACTAGGGTTCAACGAGTCATCCATAGAAGTAAGGTAGAATCATGCAAGAAGGGGATAGGAGTAGTAGTAGTAACGGTAGTGGTAGGGAGAGTATATCTATAGCATCAAGGATATTGCTGCTCATCCATGCTGCTCTAACAGCATTGATAACTGCCATGATGTTTATATCGTATCCCCTTGGTGCGTATCTAGTATTCCATACCAGCATGGGCTCAGGGTATAGAGAGCCAATAGATGAGTTCTACATGCTCATACCATTGCCAGTTCGGGTTCAGATTAACATAAGTGTTGGGGATCTATTTATACTCCTCTGGTGCACCTATCTGTTACTCTTCACCATACTCCTCCTCTCGCCAAAGAATATCTTCAGTGCAATTGTAAGGCTTACTAGAAATAGTACTGCTGCTAGAGGTAATGGTCTCATGATAACTATAGCATGGTTCTCCATACTCGTTGCATCATCAACTGCTATAGATCTAGTGCAGAGTATGCTTGGCATAGAGATGGGTTCCCTTGAATACGATGACAGGCTTAGGCACTTCATAGATGCAACAACTGCTCCGCTTAGGGAGGAGTTGGGTTTCAGGCTGATACTCATAGGAATACCAGCATATCTCTTCCTAGCAAAGCAGGGCTCTACCCTCCTGAATGTGTTATGGATGCCATACGAGCATGTTAGGCGTGATAAGAGCATATATATGCTGATAGTTGCAAGTGCTGTACTCTTCGGGTTTGCACATATAATCTTCAGTACTGGCTGGAGTTATGGCAAGGTCACACAGGCCATGCTTGGAGGCCTGATCCTTGGTTGGTTGTACTACAGGTATGGGTTACATACTGCTATAATAGCACATTGGGCAGCAAACTATCTGCCTCTAACCTACCTATTTGCAGCTGATGTTCTAGGCTCTAATACGATTCTGAACATACTAGAGTTACTACTTGTATCCAATGGTATGGTTGCTATTGCGTTAAGACTGAAGCCTTACCTAAAGTATATTACAGATGACAAATCACTCTAGAGTATGTTGTGTAAAATACTTGATCTATCTGGTAATGTGTATAGAAGGAAGGATAGGAGGGAGGAGGTCTAGGTATGGCAGTTATAGGCAAGGATGAACTTACAAGGTTGATAGAGCGATACAAGTGCATACATCCATTCAACCCCATGCTACTTGATGGGGATGGCTACATACTGACAGTGAAGGATGATGTAACACTAAACTATCTGGAGCATAAGAATGTGATCTCTCATGAAGTAGTATTCACTCCTCCAAGCTATGTAGCGCATCTAACAGCAAAGAGCAGATACGGTAGGCTTGGCTTATCATTCCTCAATGCTGCAAAGGTTCACAGTGGCTTTGTAGGAAGGATAGTGCTCGAGGTTGTCAACCTCAACAATGAGAGGAAGCCTATAACGATAAGGCATGGCGATCCCTTCATGCATATAGAGTTCATAGAACGCATAGGCAGACCCAGCCCATACGAAGGAGAGTATCAGTTCCAGTACATGAGCGATGATGAGGTAAACATGTACATATCATTCGTGTTGAGGGAGTTCGACTCTGTATTCAACATGGAGATGCTGGAGAGGATAGCATCTAGAAGGGTCATGCAGGTAAGTGATTAAGCAGGTGTATTTCACTATTAGAGCATGAATAATGTATTTAAGAGGCAACGATCTTCTATAGTGTAGATGGGCAAAGGGGTAGATACTAACTACAAAAAATTCGCTTATAACTCAAATAATATCATAAAGATTGCTACTATATTACAAAAATCTCTTAATAATGGGAAGAGTAGTAGTGTTGAGATGAAGGAAGTGAGCAAGTATATAATGCATTATGTTAGGATGAATCTGGAGGATTGTATAAAAGGTTTAGGGCAGATTATGAATAACGGCAATAATAATAATGACGATGAGATGTTGAGGGAGATTCAACATGCTCTACATCGTATACTACAGGATGTGAAGTGTATACCAAAGGCATATGAGTGTATGGTAGAAGAGAATGGGAGTGTAGATAGGGCAATGCTCATGGCACTTATAAATATAGATAATGAGATGACCTCTAACCTAAAGTTGCTTAATAACTACATCGCTAGTGTAAAGGATGCGTGTATAAATAATGATGAAATTAAAGAATTATATTTCCTAACTGGTGAGCTTGAACTTAATATAAAAGAAAGGTATGAGCTCCTTAAAAAATTAGAGCTTCAGAGCTAGTTTTAAGCCCTTGTACCTGTTCCTTATCGTTACTTCTGTTACCCCTGCTGCCTCTGCAACGTCCTTCTGTGTCTTGTTCTCCCCATGCATGACACATGCTACATAGAGTGCTGCTGCCGCAAGGCCCATAGGATCTTTGCCTGCTGATATCTTTGCTTCTTCAGCCCTCTTCAGTATCTCTATTGCTGTTCGCTTTGTCTTCTCAGTAAGCCCTGCCTTGCTTGCTATCCTGCTAACACACTTGATAGGATCTACTACAGGCATCTGCAGATCGAGTTCTCTTATGAGAAGCCTATAGCATCTTGCTATATCCTTCTTCTTTATGTTGCTAGCATTTGCTATATCCTTCAGTGTTCTAGGGGTCTCAGTATCCCTGCATGCAGCGTAGAGTGCTGCTGCTACAAGCGCTGATATACTCCTTCCTCTAACCAGCCCTTTCTCCAATGCCTTCCTGTAGATATATGCTGCCTTCTCTATCACACTCTCTCCAACAGCAAGCTTATCCTTCAGCCTATCGAGTTCGGAGAATGCCTGCCTGAAGTTCCTATCTAATGGCTCATGAACTTGGCTCCTGCTATCCCATGTCCTTAGCCTCTCTATAGTGCTCCTTATTGCAGTTGATAATGGCTTGCCAGAGGCATCCTTGTCTATTGGTCCTATGACCGTTGCTAGACCCATGTCATGCATTGCTAGGCTTGTAGGGATACCTGTTCTACTCCTATCCTCATGCTCCTCCTTGCTGAATGCCCTCCACTCGGGGCCCAACTCCTCTATACGCTCAGATACAACGTATCCACAGTTCCCACAGAACATCTCGCCTGTTGCATTATCTGTTACAAGTGGGCCTTTTCCACACCTTGGGCACTTATCTGATAACAGTGTTCTATCTACTACCATATCTCTCACCATAAATCTTATATTCAACATAACTATATGAGATAGTTATATTTAAATCTTACTATAAACTTTTATCTTACGGCCTCACTTGGACTACTTGATTATAAGGTTTATCCATGCTATAGTTAACATATATGTTAAACAAAGGGGTGTATCATAGCGAGTAATGAATATTAAGATATCAAGCAGAGGTTGGATATGATGAGTGCTACTAGCGAGTTAAGAAGGGACCATGAAGTTATAATGAAGGTTCTTAATGCCATGGACCTCTTGAGGGTTATGCTAAGACAAGGTAATAAAGATCTACCATTGGAGGTTATCAATGATACCATAGACTTTGCCAAGAACTTCACGGATAGATGCCATCATGGCAAGGAAGAGGATGTTCTCTTCCCAGCACTCAACGCTGCAGGGATGCCAAAGGATGAGGGTCCAATAGCAGTCATGCTCAGGGAGCATAAGCAGGGTAGAGAGATATTAGCAAGGATAGAGGATGCACTGGCAAGGTATAACCATGGCTCATCTAGCATCGATGAGGTCATAGCAGGTATAGAGGAGTACATAATACTCATGCAACACCACATCTTCAAGGAGAATAACATACTATTCAACATAGCAGATATGATGCTTAGAAGCAAGAGCAGTGAACTTAGTAAAGGATATGGGAGGATTGAGCATGAGGTTATGCATGATAAGCATAGCCATTATGAGCATGTAGCAGAGAGTATAGCAGAGAGGATCAATGCAATAAAGAAGTGAAAAAGAAGATATATACACTTATCAAGTATAATTTTACCATAAAGTTTTTATATACTCAAGGGAGAGTAGTGCTATGGGTGGATACCTTTGGAGTAACTAGCATAAGTTTTAGGAGGGTTGATACATGCCTACTCCCATTCGATATCTTCAGGCTCATACATGGTTACTATGAGTATGCATTCCTGCTGGAGTCTCTCACAGGACCAAGAGAGATGGCTGAAGTATCTATAATAGGTTTTGAACCATATGCAAGGATATACTCTGATACTGATAGACTATATATAGATCATCTCAATGGTAGCAAGGAGTCATACAGACTTGAAGAGGTTGATGCACTAGCATACATAAGGAGTATCATACCAAAGGTTAAGGATAGAAGGTTTAGGTACGCTGGTGGCGCTGTTGGTTATGTATGCTACGATGCAATACGGTACTGGGAGAGGCTAGATGCTAGAACGCTTCAAGATTATCCATACATGGAGTTCTGCATATATAATGATGGTATAGTCTTTGATCATATCAACAAGAGTGTTTACTACTTCAGCATAGATGGGAATGGTGGAGGAGGAGAGGGATATGATGATCACTTGCTTGGTTTAGAACATGGTAGAGGCTTCTCTACTCTTGCTGATAACTGTAACACTAATGATGATGGTAAGAGAACCGTATACGAGTTTGCTAGCACTGAGCCTATCAGGAACATAAGTAAGGAGAGGTTCATAAGCATGGTTGAGAGGGCGAAAGAGTACATATATGCTGGAGACATATATCAGGTTGTGCTCTCAAAGAGGTTCGAGTTCGATGTTAAGGGTTATCCCATCCCATTCTACTCCATACTGAGAAACATAAACCCATCGCCATACATGTACTATCTCAAGATGGGTAAGAGGTGCATAGTAGGCTCAAGTCCAGAGATGCTTGTAAGGGTAACTGATAATATAGCAGAGACATTCCCTATAGCAGGTACAAGGAGGATAGTGGAAGGGGACGAGGATGAGAATGCAAGGCTCAAGGATGAGATGTTAAGGGATGAGAAGGAGGTTGCAGAGCATACCATGCTTGTTGATCTAGCCAGGAATGATCTTGGTAAGGTGTGTAGATGGGGCACAGTTAAGGTTGATGAGCTGATGGTTGTGAAGAGGTTCAGTCATGTACAGCATATGGTTAGCCATGTTACAGGCATCCTAAGGGATGATTGCGATGCATATGAGGCGTTCAGAGCAGTATTCCCTGCTGGTACTGTATCTGGTGCACCAAAGGTTAGGGCGATGGAGATAATAGATGAATTAGAGCCTATAGCAAGGGGACCCTATGCTGGGGCAGTAGGCTACTTCTCATCCAATAACAACTGTGACTTTGCAATAGCGATAAGATCGATGTTCATGAATGGTGAACATGCGTATGTGCAGTCTGGAGCAGGGATAGTTGCTGACTCTAAGGCAGAGAATGAGTGGGCTGAGACTGAGCATAAGGCAAATGCATTGCTTGAAGCGTTGAGGAGGGTTAATGCAAGATGAGGATAATAATAGTAGATAACTACGACTCATTCACGTACAACCTTGCACAGCAGATAGGGAGTATGAGTAGCATAATGCATGCTGGGATAGAACCTCTAGTCTTCAGAAATGATAAGGTAACTCTAGCAGAGATGATCATGCTTGATCCAGATGCTATAGTTATATCCCCAGGACCAGGGCATCCAGCAAACAAGAGGGACTTTGGGGTATCTGCAGATGTCATACTCAACCTGTACGATAAACTACCCATACTTGGAGTATGCCTAGGGCATCAGGGTATAGTTCATCTATTTGGAGGCAGAGTGGTTAGGGCAAAGACCCCTAAACATGGCAAGACAAGCATGATAAGGCATGATGGAAATGGTGTATTTCAGGATATGAGCAACCCTTTCAAGGCAACAAGGTACCACTCTCTAGTAGCAGATCCAAGCACTGTACCATCTAGCCTTGAGGTTACAGCGTACTCTACAGATGATGGAGAGATAATGGGTGTAAGGCATAAGAAGCATCTACTCTTCGGTGTGCAATTCCATCCAGAGTCGGTACTTACAGAGGATGGTAACAGGCTGATGGTGAACTTTCTCTCCATGGTGAAGAGGTGAACCATCATAGTGCATCTTAAGGATATGCTCAAGAAGGTAGTTGATATGCACGATCTTGCATATGAGGAGATGAGTTCGTGTATGGAGTCCATACTTGCTGGAGTAGCAGGTGATGTACTGGTAGCAGCACTGCTCACAGCACTAAGGATGAAGGGAGAGAGCGTAGATGAGTTGAACGCTATGCTGGATGTTATGCTCAAGCATGCTGTCAAGGTTAGGGTCAACGGCTATGTTATAGATACATCTGGTACTGGAGGGGATAACTCTGGAACATTCAACATAAGTACTGCAGCAGCGTTCATAGCATCTTCATCTGGAGTTAAGGTTGCCAAGCATGGGAATAGAGCAGTATCGAGTATGAGTGGGAGTGCTGATGTACTGGAGTATCTGGGCTATAACCTTGATGCTGATAAAGATATAGTTGAGGAGTGTATAGAGCATATAGGTATTGGGTTCATATTCGCTCCACGGTTCCATCCAGCTATGAGCAGGGTAGCACAGGTAAGGAGGGAGATGGGTATAAGGACTGCATTCAACATTGTAGGTCCTGTATGCAACCCTGCAATGCCCAATGCTCAAGTTGTTGGTGTATACTCCTTAGCAGTTATGGATAAGGTTGCTGGTATGCTCAAACATGCCGGAAGGGAGGCGTTCATGGTTGTTCATGCTCTCGATGGAATGGATGAGTTATCCAACACATGCATCAACAGAGTGCTATGGTACAGGGATGATGCAGGTGATGTTAGCCTAGAGGTAGACCCCAAGGGATTGGGCTTGAGTACTGCTAAGAAGGAAGACCTTGTGGTGAAGAATAGGGTAGAGGCAGCAGAGATCTTTCTTAGCATCTTGAATGGTAGTGCTAGAAGGGAGGTTATCGATGCTGTACTCCTTAATACTGCAGCAGCATTGATGGTTGGAAAGAAGGCATCATCGTTCAAGGAGGGTATAGAGGTTGCTAGAGCAAGTGTTATGGATGGAAGAGCATACAAGAGGTTGAGGGAACTGATGGCAAGATGTGGTAGCATAGAGAGGCTTGAGGAGGTAGAGAGTAATATGGTAAAGAGGCTAAAGCAGTAGCAGCAGTGGTAGTTAGTAGTATGGGTATTATATTAGCATGGTTCATATTAATAATGTCAACTAGAGGAGGCATGGATGGCAAGGTTATGGACAAAGGCAAGTACGATAATCTGCAAGGTTACCTTGAGAGACTTGTATATGCAGCAAGAGAATCTGTAAGAGCAGGGCACTACAGGTTCGATTTTACAATACACCATGGGATTATAAGCCTACGTAATGCTATACTCTCATGCAAGGATAGGAATGCGATAATAGCAGAGGTGAAGTTCTCATCGCCAAGCATGGGTAGGATAAGAGACTACACTAGCCCTCAAGTTATTGCTAGAGAGATGGTTGATGCTGGTGCACTAGCACTATCTGTATTAACACAACCTAACTACTTCAGTGGCTCGATAGAGTACCTCATGAACGTTAGGGTTGCTGTTGATGTACCATTACTCATGAAGGATGTGATCATAAGCAAGGAGCAGGTAGATGCAGCGTATAGAGCAGGGGCAGACTGCATATTGCTCATCTCATCTATATATAGAGAGGGGCTTGCAGATCATACGCTAGAGTATATGATAGATAGGGCTCATGATCATGGGTTAGAGGTTATACTTGAGGTACATGATGAGGATGAGTTCAAAGATGCGTTGAAGAGCAGTACAGATATGATAGGCATAAACAACAGAAATCTGAAGAGTATGCATGTTGATATAAGCACTACAGCAAAGATGCTAGCAAAGGGCAATAGCACTAATACAACAACAAAGCCCATAATAAGCGAGAGCGGTATAAGCAGTGTAGAGCATATAAGGTACTTAAAGCAGTATAGTGTTGATGCATTCCTGATAGGCACATCCATAATGGCAAGTGATAACATTAAAAACAAGGTAAAGGAACTTGTTATGGCATGAGGCTCAAGCACTACCCTATAGATGGCAAGTTTGGCAGGTTTGGGGGTAGATACGTGCCAGAGACTCTAATACCTGCACTTGAGGAGCTTGAGAAGGCATACATGGATGCTAGGGAGGATAAGGACTTCAGGAGGGAGTTGGATTACTATCTCAAACACTACGCTGGTAGACCAACACAACTCTACCATGCAAAGAACCTGAGTAACGCTATGGGAGGGGCAAGCATCTACCTGAAGAGGGAGGATCTACTGCATGGTGGAGCACACAAGATAAACAATACCATAGGTCAAGCACTACTAGCAAAACGTATGGGCAAGGAGAGGGTTATTGCTGAGACTGGGGCAGGGCAGCATGGTGTTGCAACTGCAATGGCTTGTGCTGCTCTAGGTTTGAGATGCGAGATATACATGGGTGCAAAGGATGCTGAGAGGCAGAGGCTCAACGTCTTCAGGATGGAGCTTCTAGGTGCAAAGGTGAACAGGGTTGATTCTGGCTCCCAAACCCTCAAGGATGCGATAAATGAGGCGTTGAGGGACTGGATAACCAATGTGCAGAATACATACTACCTTCTAGGCTCTGTTGTTGGTCCTCATCCCTATCCAATGATGGTTAGGGACTTCCAGAGCATTATAGGCAAGGAGATAAGGAAGCAGTGCATGAACATCCTTGGAAACATGCCAGATGCCATAGTTGCATGTGTTGGAGGAGGTAGCAATGCAATGGGCACGTTCTATGAGTTCCTTGATAGCAAGGTTGATCTATATGGTGTTGAGGCTGGTGGCCATGGTTTAGCAAGCAATGAGCATTCTGCAACACTCTGTGCTGGTTCTGAAGGTGTACTACACGGCATGCTAACATATCTTCTCCAAGATGAGTATGGGCAGATAATGGATACGCATAGCATAGCAGCAGGGCTAGACTATCCAGGTGTGGGACCAGAGCATGCATACCTTAAGAGCATAGATAGGGTAAAGTATGTCAGTGCTACAGATGATGAGGCAATCGATGCATTCATGAGCCTTGCTAAACACGAGGGGATAATACCTGCACTGGAGCCAGCACATGCACTAGCATATACGATGAAGATAGCAAGGGAGTATGGCAAGGATGCAAGCATAGTTGTTACAGTATCTGGTAGAGGGGATAAGGATGTTGATGTAGTTCAACGTTATCTGGCAGAGAGGTCATCTACACAATGAGCAGGAAGAAGGAGAACCCAATAGATAGAAGGTTTAGGGAGTTGATGGCAAGGGAAGAGCATGCACTGATAGGCTATATTGTAGCAGGTTATCCAGATGAGCATGTAAGTGTAGATGTCGCTCAGGCGATGATAGATGGAGGGGTGGATATACTTGAGATAGGCATACCATTCTCAGATCCAATAGCAGATGGACCTACTATACAGAGAGCATCTTATACGGCGTTAAGTAAAGGTATTACTCCAAACAAAGCACTAGAGATAGCAAGGAGCATAAGAGGAACTTCAGATGTGCCTCTAGTTACCATGACATACTACAACATAGTGTATAGAGCAGGGATAGAGAGGTTCGTCTCAATGGCAAAGGATCATGGTATAGATGGCCTCATAGTCCCAGATCTAACATATGATGAGGCAGATGATGCGATAAGGGCTTCGCACATACATGATATGGATCTCATATTCCTTGTTGCACCAAACACGAGTGATGAGAGGCTTAATAGAGTAGCGAATGTTAGCAAGGGCTTCCTCTATCTGGTATCTGTCTATGGCACAACTGGTGAGAGGGATAAATTCTATGATTACACACTTGATGCGATAAGAAGGGTTAAAGGGCTGATAATGGGTAGAGTACCTTTAGCAGTGGGCTTTGGGATAAGCAGAAAGGAACATGCAAGGGTTATGATGGATGCTGGTGCAGATGCGATAGTGGTTGGGAGTGCTTTCATAAACATAATAGAGAAGAGTAAGGATGGTAAGGAGAGTATGCTTATAGGTATTAGACAACTTGCATATGAACTGAAGCAGGCAACAAGAAGGTTCGCATGATCATTACAATCATCAACTAGCATCTTAGGCTAGACAAAGTAAGTATCAATCAATGGTTCCATGATCTCATCTCCCTCTCTTCCCCACTCTTCTGCATATCCATACCTCTACCAATCTCACTCGTTACATCGTCTGATACCTTTATACAGCGTAGCCCAGCGGATGAGACCACTATCCTGAACCTCCCCCTGTTAATTTCTGTTGGTATCCTTCTTTGGATCAATGCACCAAGTAGTATAGTTGGATCATAATCGAATGATACCTCTTCACTTTTACCGCCATCATAATCATCCTCTACCCTGCATACAAGTATAGCCCTTTCCAATGCAACCACATCTTTAATGTATGGTATATCCAGATCTAATCCTTCTATATAATTCAGGAAGGATAGAGCCTCATCAGTTGTAAATAACGCTGGTGCATTATTACTCCAGAATGATGATAACAGTTCTTCATAATCAATGGATGAGAGCATCAACAATCTTGAGGTGAATGGCAATGCCCTAATCAGCATTGATGAGCGGAATGATGATATCAGTCTCCTATATACTGGGATTGCCTTATCTGCAGATAACCTTCTCCCCAACTCTGTGTTTACTTCATAACCTATCACTAATCTACCAAGGGTGTATTCCCATTCTTCAACCTCGTATGGACCATTGTAATCATGAACATATGAATTACTGTTTATAGAAGAGGATGATGTATCCTCAGTCATAGTATTGATACTGCAACTATTACCAACGTTGTCATAACAAACATCGTCATCATCATAGCTATCATCACGTTGAATATGATCAACACTACTATTATTGGTATAGCCAAACCTCCTTTTGTTTATATCCCATAGATCATGAAGTATCTCCAACTGCTCCCTGACAAGTTCAGGGGTAACCTCAGATTTGTAGTATGATGGATACAGTTCAAATATTATTGCATGGAGGTTTTTCAGTCTTGGGATTATCCTCTCCGCTACCCTCAGTAGATCCTCTGGAATTGCTCCTGCATGTGCATCAAGCCAATATCCATCCTCCTCAACCCCTCCTGCTAGATGAACCTCCCATACCATATCTAATGGTATATCCTCGATGAACTCATCAACCCTCTGCCTGCCATTCATCTCATTGGTCCATATGTTATGTAGATCTAGAAGGATGCCACAACCTGCCTTCTTGACTATCCTTGCGATGAACTCACCATCACTAAATTCATGTTCGTTGGGCTTCAGATAGTTTACACCAGTCTCTACAGCAAAGGGGACTGAGAGTGCACCCATTATTGCTCTTATCGATCTTATTGCATACTCTACACCTTCTTCTGTCTGGCTAGGGGGTAGGAGGAAGCCAGTATTGAATATCTCTGCACCGACCCTTGCCCTATTGAATGCCAGATGCTCACTTGCCCATGCAGCATCCAACTCATCTACGATATGAGCAAGAAGTGATACCTGCTGGGGATCAGGCGTTACAGATCCTCCTACTGGGATGCTAACACTATGGACTATCTTCTTGCAGGGGAGAGCCATTATCCTCTTGCTTATATCATCATCCATCCTGAATCTATTGGATAGTGTATGGAGCCAGAAGTTCTGAGGCTCTACCTCTACAACATCTATAACATCCATGTTTGACTCTATGAATGGTTCTAAAGACAAAAAATATGTTATACCTATACCTCTATCTGGTATATTCATAGCGTTATGTTGAAAGCCTCGCCTAGAGGTCTTGCTCTGAGATCCTTGGTTATAACAAAATCATTCATGAATATGCTTCGTATATCCCTTATCATGCTCTCCTCATTCTTGAAGAGTATATCCCTTCCAGAATGGCAGTTCGGGCATCCATATATGTCAAGTATATTCTTGATGGATTCTGATATAGCCTGTATGTTGTATGAAGCCTCTTTTGGTAGCACTACTATATGATCGAATGTTACATCTGCCCTTATTCTTCTTGCAGCTACTTTGCTAACCATTATTGTATTTGTGGGGTTAATATATAAAAATCTTTCTATATACTGGTGTTACGATTAAACTTTGTAATATAATTACCTATCATAGTTATATAATATAATAATACTAGATGTCAATGGGTATCTATATCATTACTATACAATTCTGGCTGGATCTATTAATAGATAACTACTACTGCTTATGGTAAAGATGCTTAACAAAAACGGTTAAAAATGGTTTCAGAATTGTAACCTTATGCTGGATAGAGTATATGCAAAAGATGCACATAATAACGATACTAATGTTACTACTATAGACACTACAAGCGATAGCAAGAAGAGCAAGTACATCTTTGTTACAGGAGGTGTGATGTCTGGCCTAGGCAAGGGTGTAGTTACAGCATCAATAGCAAAACTCCTCCAGCTCTGTAACCTTAAGGTATCATGCATGAAGATAGACCCTTACCTAAACGTTGATGCTGGTACCATGAACCCAATGATACATGGAGAAGTATTTGTAACAGATGATGGGGGAGAGTGCGACATGGATATTGGGGCATATGAGCGCTTCCTAGACACGAACCTAAGTAGGGAGCATAACGTAACAACAGGCAAGGTATACTCCTCAGTCATAGAGAGGGAGAGGAGGGGAGAGTACCTTGGGCAGTGTGTACAGATAATACCACATGTAACTGATGAGATAAAGGCTAGGATAAGGGGTTTAGCAGCAAAGCACGATCTTGATGTGCTTGTAGTAGAGTGTGGAGGTACTGTAGGGGATATAGAGGGTCTTCCATTCCTTGAGGCTATGAGGCAGATGAGGCTTGAGGAAGGCTCTGATAACGTGCTCTTTGTGCATGTAACACTTGCACCAATGCTTGATGTTGTTGGAGAGATCAAGACCAAGCCAACACAGCATAGCGTGCAGGAGTTGAGGAGGATAGGGATACAGCCAGATATAGTAGCAGTGAGGAGCAAGGTTATGTTAGATTCAAGTATAAAGAGCAAGATAGCCTTATTTGCAAATGTTAGCATGCATGATGTTGTATCCTGCCATGATGTTGACTCTATATACGAGGTGCCTGAAGTACTCCATCAGCAGGGCATGGTTGAGAGGATCAAGGATAGGCTAAGGCTCAACATAAATGCTCATGAGTTCAGTTGGGGCTCATGGAGGCATGTTATGAACTCGTACAGGAACATGAAGGATGGGATGATAAGGATAGCGATGGTTGGTAAATACGTGAAGTTGGCTGATAGTTATGTCAGTGTTAACCAAGCGTTGAGTAATGCTGGTGCAATGCTAGGCTATAGAGTAAAGATAGATCATATAGATGCTGAGATCTTTGAGCAGGATACCAGCAATCTTGGCATCCTGGATGATTACTCTGGCATATTGGTTCCTGGAGGGTTTGGGAAGAGGGGAAGCGAGGGGATAATAAAGGCTGCAGATTATGCTAGGCTGAAGGATATGCCTTATCTGGGTATATGCTTTGGATTCCAACTTGCTATAGTTGCATTTGCTAGAAGTGTATGCATGCTTGATGGTGCAAACTCTACAGAGTTGGATGAGTATGCAAGGCATCCAGTGGTCCATCTTCTTCCAGAGCAGAGGGGTGTTGCTAACCTTGGAGGTACCATGAGGCTAGGCTTGCATGAGATAGAGGTTAAGGGTGGTACACTAGCATACAGGATATACAATAGCAGCAAGATATACAAGAGGCACAGGCACAGATACGAACTAAACCTTGAGTACAAGGATATGCTTGAGAAGCATGGCATGGTCTTCTCTGGCTGGAGTGATGATTCAAGGAGGATGGAGATACTAGAGTTGCCAGATAAGAGGTTCTACTTTGCTGTGCAGTACCATGCAGAGTTCACGAACAGACCAGGAAGGCCAGAGGAGGCATTCCTAGCATTTGTAAAGGCAGCACTAGAGTACTCTATGCTAAAGAGAGAAGAAGGAGCAGGAACAGAATCAGCAAGATCGCAACCCCCTCGTATACAGAAATCAAGATCTAAAACAAGATCTAGAAGGCAGTAGTAGTATTAGTAAGGTCATACAGATTTATTCTTCTTGTTCAGATCCTCAACTCATATATCTTCTGTCTAGCATCTCTAAGCGATGATCTTCTCTTAACATAACCCTTCTGGATGAGATGGTTTAGTGCTAATCTAAGCGTCCTTGCTGGGAGCATGGTCCTTGCTATAAGCTCCCTCTGGCTCATAGGTCCTTCATACTCTAGCGTCTTGAGAACAAGTTTTGCACTTGGTGGCATGCCAAGCATATCCTCAGCCAACTTTACCTTTTTTGCAAGAAGGGATGCTGGGGAGTAGCCCTCAAGTCTAACAAACCTTGCTGGGTAAGGATACCTGTAGCAGTTAAGTATCTTCCTTACTGTAACCCTCCTTCCCCCATCAAGTATAACCTCACACCTGTATCTACTTATTATATCGCTAACCTCTATCTCAACATCATCATTAACCACAAGGGGTCTTCTAGTCACATCCATTGAGTTTACAGGTACAACTACAAATACCCTAGCACTCCTAAGCACTATAGGTCCTCCTGCTGACATGCTGTATGCTGTTGAGCCTATAGGTGTTGAGATTATCACACCATCGCTCTTGTCATGCCATACATCATCTCCATTTATCCTTAGCCTATACTCCATGAGCGTAGCACTCTTTGATGGGAAGAGTGCAACATCGTTGAGCACAGGTTCTATCTCTCTTCCATCAACCCTTACTGCCAACCTTGTAACCTCTTCAACCCTGTACCTGTTGGATAGTATCATGCCCATAATTCTAGCAAGGTCTCTAACATCAACTTGTGCAAGGAAGCCTGTGGAATCTTCTTCATACACACCTAGTACTGGTGGAGAGTCAACTGTAAGTTTATGGAAGTATTGGAGTATACCCTTATCCCCTCCAGTTACAAGTACTAGATCAGAGTCTATGGAACCTTGCTGCTCAATAGCACTGCTCAATACATCAACCTTCACATTCATGTTACTCAGTATATTAAGTATATTCTGTAGCATACTATCGC
Source organism: Candidatus Nitrosocaldus tengchongensis (assembly GCA_013538675.1). Classification (GTDB taxonomy): domain Archaea; phylum Thermoproteota; class Nitrososphaeria; order Nitrososphaerales; family Nitrosocaldaceae; genus Nitrosocaldus; species Nitrosocaldus tengchongensis. The sequence continues at coordinate 24,281 of JACAFJ010000006.1, read as the reverse complement.
TTTCACCTTTCTGCTCAAATGCTACAAGTGCTACATGCATACCATTAGAGTATGCTATGGAGGGATTTAAACCAACTAACTAGGCAGGAAGAGAGGTTCGGTTATCGAGTAAACATAACACTTAAAGCATGATATGATGTATATCAAGCCTTATGACAAAGAAGAGGAGCAATAGAGGAAGATCTAAGGGAGGTAAGGGGCACTCTAGCCTTGTGCAGTGCACAAACTGTGGAAGATGGGTGCCCAGAGACAAGGTGAAGAAGGTAACATCAAGGTTGAGCCTAGTTGATCCATCACTTGCAAAGGAGTTGAGGGCAAGCGGGGCATACATAGCAAGCCCTACTGTTATAAAGTACTACTGCGTCTCATGTGCTGTATACTATGGTGTTGTTAAGGTCAGGGCTGAGGATGAGAGGAAGAGCCCTGAGCCATTGCGCTGAGCACTGCTAATACTCTATGGATGAAGGTTATGGCAGCAAGTACGATTATTATGATGAGCCCATACTGAATAAGTTCCAATGATATGAAGACGCTTGCTATGCTGAATAATGCTAGAAGCAGTAACCTCTCAGCCCTCTCCCCTATTCCTATACCCTTCAACTCAACACCTACCCCTTCTGCCCTTGCCCTTGCATAACTTACCAGCAATGAGAGTGCTAATGCAAGTATAGCAAGCACTGGGTTAACCTTGCTGCTCAACACTATCCCTGTATATATTGCAACCTCAGCAACCCTATCAAGCGTTGAGTCTAGGAATGCACCTGCTCTAGAGACCCTGCCTGTAACCCTAGCAACGCTACCATCAACCATATCGAAGAAGCCAGATACTAGGAGAGTTATCCCAGCATAGAGGTAAGCATACTCTAGCATGAACTGGAGTGCGTAAAAGAAGCCAGCAAGTACTGCAAGTGCAAAGCCTATAACTGTCAGGGTATTGGGTGAGAGTCCAGTTGCTGCAAACCCTACTCCTATTCTATTCATCATAGGCTCTATATCCTTCCTTATCCTGTTCAGCAACATCTATGCTATGAATAGAGTATATTTATAGGCTAGTGCTCGTATCTAATCGCATGGGTAAGGTAGGCAAGGGTGTAAGGTGTGGTGTTGTAGAGTGCAACAACAACGCTGTAAGATCGCTTGATGCTGGCAAGGTTAGAGGCTCAGGGCTTGATATTGGTGAAGGGAAGAGGGTTTACCTATGCGAGGAGCACTACAAGCAGTGGAAGAAGGCATTCAAGCAGAGCAAGAGTGATGATATGAGCATAAGGTACAAGTGATGTGCTATAACATTGAGAATAGCATGCAAGTATAGTTTTACAGTAACCTGAGTATTACAAGATCTGCTGAGGAGTAGCATGTAATAATGGTGTATATTTTCGCTTATTGTGGTTACTGGTAGGTCCTTTAATAAGAGATAAACAGAAAGTTAGAGTTTGATTGCAATATGGTTATAAAATATAAATATATGTGGTTTATACATGTGATATAAACGCAATAATATTATAAATTATAGAATGTTAAATATTGATATGATAGCCTCAAAAAAAAAACAAAAGGGATGAGTTGAGGTTGATAAGCGATATACTTTCAGTACTCCTAGATGAGGGGGAAGCAAGTAAGATAACCCTACTTCATAGGGCAAATCTTGACTCTAGGTTACTCAACAAGTACCTTAATACACTCAACGACGCAGGGTTCATAGAGTTGGAGAACAGAAAGGGGAAGGTGAGCATAAGGATAACGGACAAGGGTACAAGGTTCCTAGTACTCTACAAGGAATTGAGGCATATGATAAATGGCAAAGCAATACAGAATAGTAGTAGTAGAGATAGTTCCAGAATGAAGATTTAACATTTCCTTTACCTGTAATAGGGTAAATATCTGCTATGATCAGTATATGAGGGAGCTGCTAAGCCTAAGTAGCCTATGCCCTATGAATACACAGTCTTTAAGCCCTAGCCTCCTTGCGTTGTTTAATGCAGTCAACTGCATCAGGAATGTATAGTAGAGTAACTCGCCTAGAGTCTCATACCTTATACCACTATCATTATCATCATTGCTACTGCATATACATGCATACTCTAGCAGTTCAGCATCTATACCATTGCTCCTCAACCCATCAACCAGCCTTTTAGCCTTCTCTTCAGATGAGAGTACAAGTACTTTATCCTTCTCAGCAAGGGAGAATACCTCCATGTGGCAGAACTGCTCTAATCTACAGTAGAATGCCCTTGCTCCAAGCACCTCATACACCTTTGCTGAGCCATACAATGCTATAGGGTATGTTAGTGCATCCCCAACCATGTAGTTATGTTCAGCAAGCATGATACTCCTTGCAGCATCACTAGCCTTTGAGAATACACCCTTTACATCTATGCTGAGATGATCACACATGCTAGTTGCAAGTGATGCACATGCTATGAGGCTTGCTGTGAACCCTATGCTTCCTGCCGTAAGGATCCCTGTACGCTTGAACCTTAGGAGTATTGTAGAGTCTGCACCCCTTGCTAACCTACTCTCAGCATTTGCTGTTACAGCAACAACCTTCAATCCATGCTCATGTGCATTGTTCATTGCATGCAACGCTGCACTTGTGGAGCCAGATACTGAGATTATGTAGATCATACGCTTATCATGAAGTGAACCTATCATGCTTGCAAGTTCCAATGGATCAATACACTGAATCCTGAACCCTGATAACCTCTCAGCAACCATGGCAGCAGCAAAGGAGTCACCGCTACCAGTTATCAGTGCCCTACTCTGCTCATCTCTGCTGAGCCATATACCCTTCATCTCATGCATGAGTCTGGGCAGTTCCTCTACTTGGTATGAGATCTCCTGCTCGTATGCATCTAGTGTACTCATAGACTAACAACATTTATGCTAGGTTATCTACCTTTTCTTTACACTTTAATATTCATTAGCATCTCTATTGACCAGTCTTGCTTGTACCAATGACCCTCTCCTTTAGCATACTTAATACCAACTTTGGATCTGCCCTTCCATTGCTGTACCTCATCACCTTGCCCAGCAGATAGTTTAGTGCTTTCTCATTGCTTAGAGCATCCATGAAAGCCTTCCTCTCCTCCTCTATGACCTTATCCACTATGCTTGCCAGCTCATCCTTGTTGCTAAGCATATCAACATTAATACTCTGAACTATTGCAGAGGGTAACATACCAGTAGCAATTACTCTCTGCAGTATCTGCCTTGCTGTGGCTCTGTTTATCTTCCCAGAATCAACAAGCATAGCAAGCTCTGCAATATGCTTTGGAGTAACCTTTGCTAGTATTACACTGTTACTACTACTACTGCTACCATCACCACCACCATCATCATACCTCTCCAGATAACCTTTAAGATCTGTAACTATCCAGTTCGCTACTGATCTAGCGTTATCATAGTACTTTATACTTGCCTCAAATAGATCTGCTAGATGCTTCTCACCAACCAGTATCTTAGCAGTATCCCTTGATAGAGAATACACATTCACAAATCTCTCAACCCTTGCATGAGGTAACTCTGGCATGCTAGCCTTTATAGCCTCCACATCCTTACTGCTTATTACTATGCTAGGTATATCTGGCTCTGGGAAGTACCTATAGTCCTCTTCCTCCTCCTTCGCTCTAGCCTGTACAGTGATCCTTCTAGCATCATCCCAGTGCCTAGTCTCACCCCTTATCTCTATGCCTCTAGCAGCAAGGCTCCTCTGTCTAGTTATCTCGAACGTTACTGCTCTCTCAACATCTTTGAATGAGTTTATGTTCTTTATCTCAACCCTTGCCTGCTCTCCTATAGATACATTTGCATCACACCTTACAGCACCCTCTAGAGCAGGATTACATATGCCTAGATGCTCAAGTATCGATGCTAGCCTGTTGAGGAATAACCTAACCTCGTTAGGCGCATTAAAGTCTGGCTCACTAACTATCTCTACAAGTGCTACACCAGCCCTGTTGTAATCTACTAGAGCGTAATTCGATCTGTCTATGCTACCATCGTAGGCAAGCCTTCCAGGATCCTCTTCCAACTGTAACCTCCTTATCCTTATAGTCTTGCTAGAACCATCAAGATCATCCAACTCAACAACGCCATCAACACCAACACTTGCCTGCTCATAGGCATTGTACTGGGTTATCTGGAAGTTCTTTGGGAGATCAGGGTAGAAGTAGTTCTTCCTGTAGAATGTTATCCTACTCGGTATCTTGCAGTTGAGTACAAGTGCAAGCATCATAGCATACTCAATAGCCCTCCTGTTAAGTAATGGGAGCGTACCAGGCATACCAAGGCATACAGGACATACATTGGTGTTGGGCTCCTTACCCCTATAATCCGCTGGACATGTGCAGAAGAGTTTGCTCCTTAGTGCTGTTAACTGGCAGTGTATCTCCAGTCCTATCCTTACTCTAGCATCACTGTTACCAATACTAGTCATATCATACACCTCCTAACCTTATCACCTCTAGCAGACTCTAGAGCATAAGCTATCCTCAATAGTAGAGGCTCATCTAGATGCCTTGCCATGAACTGTACACCTATAGGCAGTCCATTGTACATGCTGTATGGTATGGAGAGTGCTGGTATCCCAGCAAGGTTTGCTATTACCGTACAGATATCTACCATGTAGAGCCTCAAGGGGTCGGATATCCTCTCTCCTATCCTTGGGGGGAGTATTGGCATGGTGGGCAACATTATAGCATTATAGTGATTGAGTACCTTGAGCATCTCATCCCTTATCAATGCTCTAGCCTTCTGTGCCTTCATGTAGTACCTTCCATAGTAGCCAGAAGAGAGCACATACGTACCAAGCATGATCCTCCTCTTAACCTCGCTACCAAAGTTGCTCCTTATCTTTGAGTAGAACTCATTCCATGCTACACCATCTGGCTGTGCTGTATAGCCATACCTTACACCATCATACCTTGCAAGGTTACTGCTTGCCTCTGCCATTGCTATTGTGTAGTATGAGGCAAGTGCGTATCTCAACGATGGTATGGATACCTCTTCCACTACAGCACCTAGTCGCTCAACACTTGATAGAGCATCAAACATGCTATCCCTTACAGGCTCATCCGTACCCTCGCTCTCTACTATCTCTCTTATGGTAGCAAACCTCATCCCTTTAAGATCGTGGTTCATGGACTCAAGGTCTAGGCTAATGCTAGAGTTGGCATCTATGCTGGTATGATCGTTCTGCATATCACTTCCAGCAGCAACCTTTAACATAAGTGCTAGATCTAGCACTGATCTTGCCATGAGTCCTATACACTCTAGGCTATTGGCATATGAGATGAGCCCGTACCTACTCAAGAGCCCATACGTTGGCTTCAATCCATATATGGAGCAGAACGATGCTGGGCATCTCACAGACCCTCCAGTATCTGAGCCCAATGCTATACTGGCCATGCATGCTGCTAATGCTGCAGCACTCCCTCCAGAGGAGCCACCAGCAACCCTTTCATATACCCATGGGTTGTGCGTTGCACCGAACGCACTGAATTCTGTGGTTGAGCCCATACCAAACTCATCCATGTTTGTCTTGCCTATCACTATTGCTCCAGCACCCTTAAGCCTCTTCACAACCGTAGCATCATAGAGTGGCACGTAATCCTCAAGCATCCTAGAAGCACATGTCGTCCTTATTCCTTGAGTTGATATGTTATCCTTAACTGCAAGAGGTACACCAAGTAGAGATTTTGTAGCATAACTGCCATTATCATTGCTATATCCTTTAACCATCTTATCGATCATCCTAGCCTCCTCCAAAGCATGGTCGTTAAGAGTTATGTATGCATTGATCCTCTCATCCATACTCCCTATCCTCTCAATCATGCTTGCAATGTAATCCTCTACGCTTATAGAGCCAACCTTAACCTCTTCCACAAGTTCATATGCACTTAATGCAATTTTGCTACTGCTAACCATAGATACCTACCTACCTGCCTGCCTACCTACCTACTTTCATACTAACCCATCTTTGGTGCCTTTATGAACCTGCCCTTCACGTTCTTTGCATTGCTAAGAGCATTGCCAGCAGAGAATGCAACTGGAATATCATCCCTCATCGCCTTGTATTCCCTACTCATCCTGTATGGCTCTATATCATTGCCTATGTCAAGTTCATCAAGCATGTTGAAGTACGTCAGTATCTCATTTATCTGCTCAGTATACAGCCTTAACTCCTCCTCCTTCATGCCTATCCTTGCCAGATGTGCTAGATGCCTAACCTCCTCAACACCAACCATGTATGATGCTTTCTGCAATCACTGCATATATAAACCATCAAGGCTGTGAATTGAATATTTATTAGCATTATACATCTTGCCTATACACCATGATGAAGTGAATACAGTTCTTATATGCACTAATCGTCTCTTACTTAATCAAGCATGGATGGTAAAGAGCATTAACCATATGGTTAATACTGATAGCAAGGAAAAGATTGACATAAGATGCCATTAATAAGGGCATATCTGTGCTGATAGTGTAGATGATGCAAGTTACATACAGAGACTGAATTAATATGAACAATAGTAGTTAGATGATGGAACTGTAAAGATGTTAAGCATATTGAAGGCAGTTCTATGATGGGTGGGCATGTAAATAATGCTATCAGTACAGACATTCATCTAGAATGAGTTGACATCATCAGTACACTTAGCCTTATATAATTCTCAAACACACTTATACTATACAGAAGGAAGAGTTGAAGAAGACCTTGCTTAATACTGCTGGAGGATACAGAGTTCAGGCATGCTGTAGCAGGAGTAATAGGCTACAAGGAGATACTCGATAGGATAGCAAAGGTTGAAGAAAGAATGGATTCAAGGTTCCTCAAGTTAGAAGAAAGGGTAGCAAAGGTTGAGGAGGAGATCAAACAGCTAAGGAATGATATGAATGATCTTAGAAAGGATATGCAGGAAGGCTTTAGGAGGCACGATGAGGAGTTTGCTAGGGTATGGAAGAGTATAGAGGCTATGAGGAAGGATATGCAGGAAGGCTTTAGGAGGCATGATAGGCTGATCCAAGAGTTGAGTATCAGCATAGGCTCTCTAGGGAGAAGGACGGGCAAGGACATGGAGAGGCTCATCCTGAACATATACAGGGATCAGTTGACTCAACTAGGTATAGACAGGGATAAGGCAAGGAGGTTCGAGTATATAGATAGGGAAGGGTTGTATGGGCTCAAAGGTAAGCGTTACGAGTTCGATATCATAGTTAGCAATAGCCATGTTGACATACTAGAGGTTAAGAACCGTGTTGGAGAGGAGGATATTGTAACATTCTACGAGAAGGTGAACAGCATAAAGCCACTTATAGAGCATGGATATGGAAGCATTAGGAGATTAGTAACGGTCTCTATCCACATAGATAGGGAAGCTCTTGATAAGGCTAAGGAGTTGGGTATAGAGTGCATATATGGGTATATGGTTAGAGGTTAAGATCATTTGCTTAAAATATTAGATATGGATGATCATACAAAGAAAGTCATTTGTATGTTATCTATGAGATGGTCATGGCACTAGCCTGTCTATATCTCTAGGGTAGAATGTTGCATCCCTTATATTCTCTAACCCAGTTATGGTCATTAGGAACCTCTCAAGCCCTAATCCAAAGCCTGCGTGGGGAGGCATACCATAATCGAATACTGCAAGATGATGGGTGAATGACTCTGGCTTAAGGCCCTGCATCTTAAGCCTTGCTATAAGTTCATCCTTCCTGTTTATCCTTGTACTTCCAGATGATATCTCTAAATCGTTATGCATGAGATCGAATGACTCACTCAAGGCATTGCTTCCATCATCCTTAACCTTGGTATAGAATGGCCTCATGCTTGCTGGCCAATCTACTATGAAGTAGTAACCTCTGAGCATATTGGTAAGTGCCTTGAGATGCTCTGTACCAAAGTCATCCCCCCACTCTATCCTTACCCCTTTTCCTTTGAGCGTATCTATCAGTTGTGAGTATCTGTACCTTGGGAATGGTACCTCAGGCTTGACAGGATCGATGCCAAGTATGCTGAACTCCTCCTTGCACTTATCCTTAACATATCCTATTGCATGCAAGATCACCTCCTCAAGTATACCCATGATATCCTCATAGTTAACAAATGCATGCTCAACATCAATGGATATAGCCTCTGCAAGATGCCTATTGGTTCTTGATGGCTCTGCTCTGAATATTGGAGCAATCTCATACACCTTCTCAAATGCAAGGGTTAACTGCTCTTTGTAGAGCTGTGGGCTCTGAGCAAGGAACGCTTCCCTATCGAAGTAGAAGATTGGGAAGAGTGCTGCTCCTCCCTCTGATGCTGTAGATATCATCTTTGGAGTGCTAACCTCTATGAAGCCTCTCTCATCAAGGAATGATCTTATGGCTTTGAGCAGGTTATGCCTTATCCTGAATGCAGCCCTTAGATAGTGCCTTCTAAGGTCTACAGCCCTTATATCCAATCTTACATCTAATGGGATGTTCTTGCTGTATACTGAGAATGGAGGAGCACTCCTTGCAAGAGAGAGTATCTTCATCTCTTTTGGCACTATCTCAATACCCTTTGGTGCATTCTTCATACTCCTTACTATACCCTTTACTGCTATGGATGAGTGCTCCTTAAGCATCCTTGCCTTTGAGAAGAGTTCTTGTGATGTTCCTTCAGGCTCTGAACCCCCAACGTTCCTTTTGAAGACTATCTGTACCTCCCCATCCTTATCTGCTAGCATAACAAACAATATATTGCCATGGTCCCTTATGCTTGCTACATAGCCCATGAGAGTAACCTCTCTACCATCCATACCATGTAGTTCAGATGAGTAGTGTGATCTCCTCCAATCCCCTAGATCATCCTCAAGGCTCATGCTAGCAGAGAGCAGGCAATACAAATTTAAGTTTAATGAATGAGTGGGTTGCTAATTGCATTTAGTTAATTCATACAACGCTAGAATAATACACTACACTGATCGCTCTATAAACGCTATAACCTCTTGCTTGATCCTATCATCCACAACATGGATATAGCCAGTAGCAAAATCTGCCTTACCTCCGCCCTTGCCCCCATACTTAGCAAGCATCTCCTTGAGCAATGCATTGCAATCTAGCCTTGGATGATTACTTGCTATTATTATATTTGCTCTATCCTCCCTACGATTCAAGAATACTACTAGCATGTAACCCTTATCATTGCCTTTGCTTATCATCATACCTGCGTTTCTGATTAGAGTATCATCATCAAGCATATTGAATGAGCCATGGTAGAGATGTATATCCTTAATACTTACTGCACTTACTGAACTGATTGCATCCTCTGTAACCTTCCTCATCCTAGCTCTTAAAAGGTCCAACTCCTCTAGCAGATTCTTCAGGGTAGCCTCTAACGTGTTTGTATTTGCCTTGAGTATAACTGCTATACCTGCTAGCCTTGCAACAGATCTTATAGCATAATGCTTAGCATCATCCCCAACAAGGTACTCAACCCTGATGAGATCCCTTTCCCTCGATATACCCTTTACTATGAAGAACTGACACTCTCTAGTATTACTAACATGCTCCCTGATGCAGGCAGAATGGTCATAACCATCTATCTCTACTACCCTAACACTACCAGAGATCCTTGCCTCGTAAGCCCTTGTATCTGGGAATCTCTTCCTAGCCTCATCTAGAGAAGTGAATGTATACTCCCTAACCACTCTACCCTCATCTATAATATTGTTAACTGTGAGCATTCCTTGGTATATCTGATCCATGCTCAATTCTTTACATCTTATGTAAACCCTGTTTACATCATCTGTATGCTCAACTTTAAGCACTTGTATGCTATCAAAGCCTAGCATGTTCTGTAATGCCCTAGCAAATAGATGCTCTGCTGTATGCGCTCTAGCATCATGATGCTTTTCCATAACTCTGTTGCATAAGGGGCTTTTTAATTTGTATTGGATGGATACGCAACAATAGTAGTAGTAAATACTAAATTAACATATTCTCTTCTCTTTCTTGCATCATGCATCATGAAGGAAGGGGTAGATTTTTATCTTAGCATGTTAACCATTAACTATGCCAGAGCGTACAATGCCTATATGCTTCACAAGGGAGCAGGTTAAGGTACTTGAAGAGTATGCAAGGGTTAAAGGCATGCTCAACTTAAGCCAAGCTGTAGAGGAGATAATCAAGAGTAAAGCAGTAGTAGAGTAGTGATGCAACTAGCAGATCAACCAATTTCTTTCCCCCTCCATCTATATATTAATTAATGGTAGCGTCCAACCCATCTGGAGATGAATGCTAATGCTATAGGTACTCTAGGCTCGCACTGTGCATTGCAGGTACTCAAGGGAGCAAAGGATGAGGGCTTCAAGACCATACTTGTATGTGAGAGTAAGAGGGAAGGTCTATACAAAAGGTTCAGGTTCATAGACAGGCTTCTGCTGGTTGAGGATTATAAATTTGAGCATTCATTCAGCGAGAACATACAGAATGAGCTGCATGATAACAACTGCATACTTGTACCCCATGGCACATACATATCAAGCATGAGCATAGAAGAGATAGAGAGTATAAGGATACCGTTCTTCGGTAACAGATGGATACTCAGATGGGAGGCTGATAGAGCGTTGAAGGAGAGGCTCATGCTTGAAGCAAGGTTGAATGTTCCTAAGAGCATCAGCATAGATGAACTTGATGGTAGTAACAGAAGTACTGGCAATAAAGCAAGGCTTGTGATAGCAAAGTTGCATGGTGCTGCTGGTGGCAAGGGCTACTTCCTTGCATGGGATAAGGAGAGCTTCATGACCCAGTACAACAGGCTTCTAAGCAAGGGTATTGTGAAGAGTTTGGATGATCTATACATTCAGGAGTATGTGCTTGGTGTACCAGTGTACCTTCAGTACTTCTACTCACCGTTGAGCAGGGAGGTTGAGTTACTAGGCATAGATAGGAGGTATGAGTCCAATGTTGATGCTATAGGAAGGATACCAGCATTACAGCAGGAGCATTCAGGGATACATGAAATATCTTATAATGTCATAGGCAACAGCCCATTGGTGCTTAGAGAATCCCTTCTGGATGAGGTGTACAAGATCGGTGAGAGGTTTGTATCTGCTGCTGAGTATCTAGTAAAGCCTGGGATGATAGGTCCATTCTGCATAGAAGGTGTATACGATCAGGATGGGAGGTTCATAGTATTCGAGTTCTCTGCAAGGATAGTTGCTGGCACAAACCTGTATGTTAATGGCTCACCATATTCATACCTGCTCTACGATGAGCCTATGAGTATGGGTAGGAGGATAGCAAGGGAGGTTAAGATTGCCATAGATAGCAATGAGCTGGATAAGGTGGTAACGTAGCCTTACATTTCTTTACTGACCATCCTTTATCTTGTGAGAAGTACAAATGCTATCACAAGTATTAGGAGTGTAGATGCAAATGGTAGTAGGAGGAGCAACTTCATCAAGCCTTCCATTCTTGCAAGTTTCTCAGACTCTTCCCTCATGCTCCAGTAGGTGTACTCATCCTCATCCTTTGGTGTATGCATGCGTTGTATGCAGTATACTAACTTATTAAGTTTTCCTAAGAAGGTGAAAATAGAATATTTTCTAACTTATGAAGAAGTCTTTGGTATCTTTATCAGGATTAAGAGATATCATTCTATACATAGTATTAGATACATATCATGATGGAAGGCTGTTATATCCACATCCCCTCATAGATGTAGATGTAATCGCCTTGTGGAAATGAAACTTTTATATTCTAGATGGATTGACTCGTGTACGTGCGCTTAGTCGAGTATCAAGCAAAGATGCTCTTCAAGGATTATGGTATCCCTGTACCTAGAGGTTATCTAGCAACCAATATGGAAGAGGCTAGGCGATATGCTAGAGAGTTAGGCTTCCCCTTGGTGCTCAAGGCACAGGTTAGGGTTGGAGGTAGAGGCAAGGCTGGTATAGTGAAGGTATGTAGAGATCCCAACTCATTTGAGGATATGCTTAGGGAGATGATGGGCAAGAATGTTCAGGGAGAAGTTGTAAAGAGCATACTCCTCGAGGAGTTCATGCCACATGATAGGGAGCTATACCTCTCCATATTCCTTGATAGGAGTAAGAGATCATATGCCATAATAGCATCGCCAGAGGGTGGTGTTGAGATAGAAAGTGTTAGCAACAAGAAGGTTCATACATTAGATATAGATGCTAACAACAATAATAATGGCAATAGATTACTTCATGATATAGCATCTTACATGGGCTTCAATGAGGATGGTAGTAACTTCGTTGATGTAGCAATGAGGTTGATAAGACTCGTTGATGAGAAGGAAGCAGAGCTAGCAGAGATAAATCCATTAGCAGTTAGGAGTGATGGAAGTATAGTTGCTCTAGATGCAAAGATAATAGTTGATGATAACGCACTATTCAGACATGAGGAGTTAAGAGCGTTTGAGGAGGAGAGTGTTGAGGTCGAGGCTAGGAGGAGTGGATTCTCCCTAGTTGAGTTGGATGGCAATATAGCAGTTGTTGGTAATGGTGCTGGTCTTGTAATGTCAACCATGGATATGCTTAGTGATGCTAATGGTAGGGCAGCATGCTTCCTAGATGTTGGTGGTGGTGCAACCCTTGATAATATATACAAGGCGTTAACCCTAGTAAGCAAGTTGCACAATGTAAAGGCTATTCTAGTCAACCTATATGGTGGGATAGTAGATACCAGCATAGTAGCAAAGGCTATAGTGAATGCTTACAAGGATAACATCATACAGGTACAAGTATTTGCTAGGATAGCAGGGAGGAATGCTGATATAGCAAGGGATATGCTGAAAGGTACTAAAGCAGTTATGTTCGAGTCTGTTGAAGAGGCTATAGAGAATGCTGTAAGAGCAGTAAAGGGTATGAATGATAATAACGGCAATAGTAGTAGCAGTAGTAGGTGAATTGAATGAGTAATGTAGGGTTGGAGGTTAAGAAGCATACAATAGATATCTTTAGGATACTACAAGGTAGTGCTGAGGATGAGGATTACAACAAGAGGCCAGTTATAGTCCAAGGTATAACTGGCAAGTTTGGTAGCCTCCATACAAGGCTCATGCGTGAATACGGCACAAATATAGTTGCTGGTGTAACCCCTGGCAAGGGAGGGCAGAAGTTCGATGGTATACCTGTGTATGATAGTGTTAGGGATGCTGTCAAGGAGCATAAAGCAGAGATCTCTGTTGTATTTGTGCCAGCACAGCACTTCCTTAATGCTGCTATAGATGCTCTAACCAATGGGATAAGGCTTATGGTTGCAATACCAGAACATGTCCCTGTAAGGGATACGCTCAAGTGCATAAAGCTTGCTAGGGAGAATAATGCTGTAGTAGTAGGGCCAAACACACCAGGTGTGATAGTGCCAGAGGTCATCAAACTAGGGATAATGCCTGCACAACCATTCAGCAAAGGCAGAACAGTTGTTATATCGAGGAGTGGTACGCTCATGTACGAGATATCCCATAGGCTTACGCTTGCTGGGTTTGGACAGAGGCTATGCTTAGGGATAGGAGGGGATCCTGTTAACTGCCTAACCCTGATAGAGTGCTTTGAACTCATAAGGGATAGGGATGATGTTGATTCCGTTGTAGTAGTAGGGGAGATAGGGGGTAGTGCTGAGGAGCAACTGGCTGAGTATATAATCTCAACAAACTTCAGGAAGCCTGTAGTAGCATACATAGCAGGGAGGAGTGCACCAAAGGAGAAGCGTATGGGTCATGCTGGAGCAATAGTATATGGCACATATGGTTCTGCAGAGTCAAAGGTTAGCATGTTTGCAAAGGCAGATGTACCTGTAGCAAAGAGACCTGCTGAGGTACCTATACTGCTGGAGAAGAAGATGAGGAGATAAATAACAGGTATGCTGGGTGATAAGGTAAAAATAAATACTGAGATGAGGTGATTGTAGCATGCCAATAACAGATACATTCAAGAAGCAGATAGCACAGAGAAGGAGGCTATTCTTCAAGATCTGCTTCAAATGTGGTGCAAAGAACCATATAGATGCTGAACGCTGCAGGAAGTGTAGAGGAGATCAGTTACGCTTGAAGAATAGAACCCTAGGTGCAAAGAAGTAGTAGTAAAAAGAGTTGGCAATTATTTCAGACCTAATATTAAGGGTTATTGATACTAACATCCTGCAAAGGATATAAGAAGATCCCCTTATGGTTATACTGTTAAGAGGGCGGGTGGTCTAGTCTGGTTAGGACGCGGCTCTCACACAGCCGAGGTCGAGGGTTCGACTCCCTCCTCGCCCATCAGCGACATGTTCATCATGTACAGATAGATAAAACCATGTTCCTATAACATATGCATTACTATTTGCTATGTTAAGCATACTTCATGGCGATGTAGCGTTTATATCTAATGCTAGCCAATTATAGATTAAGAGATGAGCATAGATAGTAGAGATGATAGAAGGTATAAGGAGAGGTTAAGATATGCAGTTGACTTTAAGGATGTATTTGCTATAGTGAAGGATGCTGTAGAGTATAGATTTGGGATGAGGAGGGCAGGTCTTAACCTTTTGCTTCAAGATATGCCATCGTTCGTTGGTGCATACCATGTATTAGGCTCCAACTCTATAGTAGTTAACAGGCATCTACTCAATGCTGTCAAGAGTATAGCAAGGAGTAAGGAGGAGTACAACTCATACATATTCGTTGTGCTTGCACATGAATATCTGCATAGCCTAGGCATAGTTGATGAGTACAAGGTTAGAACCATGACATATAAGTTGTGTAGAGACTTGCTTGGGGATGAGCATACAGCAACCATGATGGCTAGGAGTGATCCCATCTCATACTTCCCTGAGTTGAGGAGGCTAACAAGGCTAGCATTTGGGAGGGAGTATGAACTTGTCAGGGAGTTCGATACCTCTAACCTGTCGTACATTGCATAATTCGTAAGATAATTACAAACGATTATTTAGCAGTTTGTACATATTATTATATCGGCAGGTGGGTAAATTGATAGAGCAAGATAACAATGAGGGTAGAGAGGAGAGTATTGAGGATCTAACCTCCAAGGTATTCAAGTTGATAGTTGAGCAGGGTAAAGAAGGTATACTACAAAGCAGGCTATGGAAGGAACTCAACCTAACAAGCAGGGATGGCTCAAGGATAGCCATGAGGTTAGAGAAGAGAGGGTTGGTGACAAGGCAGAGGGTTCTGGAGAATGGGAGGTGGACATTCAGGCTAATAGCATTGAGGCTCCCATTGGATACGACAAGCATAGAGGGTGCACCATGTGTAACATGTAACCTTGAGAGTATGTGTACTGAGGATGGTAGTGTAAGCCCAAATACATGTAGGTTGATAGAGAACTGGGTTCTAATAGAGATGAGTAAGAGGATGAATGATAAGAAAGGTAGTAATACTGCTAATACCACTACCGCTACTACTAACATACAAATAGAGAGTGTATAGGAAGGAAGGAATGGGTAAGGGATGAGACTAGAGGAGGCTAAACGTGATTACTATAGGAGGCTTGCAAAGGAGGAAGGGTATAGGAGTAGGGCTGCATATAAACTGTTAGAGATAAACAGATCCTTCCATATATTTAGTAAGGGGGATAAGGTTCTTGATATAGGATGCTATCCTGGTGGCTGGTTACAGGTTGCTAGTCGTGCTGTTGGCTCTGATGGTTTAGTTATAGGTGTTGATGTTAAAGAGATGGGTAGTAGAGGAAAGGATGGTGAATTTGGAGCGAATGTAAGGTTCCTCTGCATGAGTGTTGAGGATGATACACTAGCAGTAATGGTCAAGGACCTTCTAAGGGATGAGGATGTCGATGTTGTACTCTCGGATGTATCCCCAAACCTCTCTGGAATATGGAGTTTAGACCATGCAAGGCAGATATACCTGAGTAGGAGAGTGCTTGATGTAGCAAAAGCACTGCTCAAGCAGGATGGGAGCGCAGTGCTCAAGGTCTTTGAAGGCGATATGCTCAAGGATTTTATAGATGAGGTTAGGATACACTTCAAGAGAGTTTATATACACAAACCAAAGGCAAGTAGGAAGGAGAGTAGCGAACTATATCTAGTATGCAAAGGCTTCAAATCTAAAGAGAGGATGGATAGAGTTATGATGAACAAACTATGATGGATGGATAGATAGATGGATGAGCCAGTTGTCGATTAACCATCAATCGTTAGTGCTCTTATGATAGAGCATATCTCCTTTATGTTGGCATCGGTCCTGAAACCTCTAAATGATAAGCATGTTCTGGATGCCTTGAATCCATTGCTCCTTAATGCATCTAGTATGCTTGCAGTACTTGGGGGCCTAACCTTGAGCATACTTGTAACCTCATCGACTGTATAGTATAGTGCTTCTTCTCCTAGCATACTCTCTTCCCTTGCTATCCTTACTATATTTACTGTCTGCCTATCCAGATTGAGAGCATATGTTGTTGTAGTAGCATCATCTATAATCCTGTTCATCCAATCCACAAAACCTTCATCCATCATCCTATCAATCCATAATGGTCCAGCCTTGGTGAGCCTAGCACTATCACATACATCACATACTTCTCTACACTCATCCATACATGCTATGAACCTATTGGCACATGAATTGCAATGGTATGCATAGCCTAGCCTTGATGGCATCTCATCTGCCCTGCTAGAGCCTACATTGATCCTAGCATATACACGCATGTAATGCCTAGTACTCTGCACGAATAATGGCTCTATACCCATCTCCAGCCTAGATGCTACCATACTGAGCATCCCTAGCAATAATCTAAGCCCTATCTCATTAGCATACTCACATCTCATCGATCTGCCATGGTACCTCCTCAACGCTATCCTTGGATATATGCCATGGAGGATAGGCGTATCTGTTGCTGTCATACTAAGCATCCCCCCATCTACAATAGCCCTTAAAGCACAGTCAACATAAGGTGCAGGTGTACCAAATGGATCTATATCTACTATACCGAACCTTAAGCCTCTTGCTGAGTGCTCTACAAGGAACCTGTATGCTGTATCTATGCTGAACCTGCAGATGTTCTCAACCTTGTTAAGGCTAGATGCCTTCTTCGCTATCTCTATGGCAATGGGGTTTACATCGTTTATGTAAACCTCATCCATGCTCTTAACCTCAACTGCAACCCTCAACGCCCTTGCTCCTATCCCTGCAAGTGCATCAGCAAAGCTCCGCTCCATCATCCTGCTAATGAACGCATTGTATGCTACTATGGATATATCCCTACTCACCCTTGCTGCTGGGTTGTAGAATGCTGGTTGCTTTGGAGGTACACTGCTAGTTAGTGATACCTCTGGTACAAGTAACCTTGTGCTACCTTCAACTATCTCCTTGAGCCATTCCATCATTTAATGGTTTATTAGAACTATTGGATAAATACATGTATGCTCATACTGCTCACTGGTGAACCTGGGATAGGGAAGAGTACCGTACTCCTTAGGCTAGTAGAGCTTCTCAAGGAAGAAGGTATGAGTGTTGGTGGTGTTGTAGCCAAAGAGGTTAGAGATGATGCTAGCAAGAGGAGGATAGGCTTCGAGTTCATCGATGTTACAGATGGTTCAAGGGCTAGGCTAGCATCGATAGGCATAGATGGGCCTAGAATAGGAAGGTATGGTGTCGATCTTGATGGATGCAAGGCTGCTGCTACTATGCTTCTCAGGAGTATGGATTGTAACAAGGTTATAGTATTCGATGAGATAGGGCCTATGGAGTTACTCTCTCCAGATATTGTAGAGTCTCTTCGGTATCTGCTAGATGTGTATAGCGGTAGCAGTAGGAGGAGGAGGGAAGATACCATAGTTCTTGCAGTTATACACAAGAGGTTCAGGCATTGGATTATAAGCAAGTATAAGGAGAGGGTATCCATGATCATAGAGGTTAACGAGGAGAATAGAGGCTCTCTTCCTGAAATGTTACTTGATGCTATAAAGAAGAAGGATAAAAGATAAAATGGTTAGGATGGGTAGGTGTATAAAGCGATGGTTGAAAGTAAGTTGGTGATGGTATATTGTTAAGCACGTTAACACTACTCGAGTTCCATATAATAATAGCAGTACTCATAGCAGTTGATCTCCTCATAGGGATGAAGAGGAAGCATGGTATGAGCATAAAAGAGTCTACTATATGGAGCATTATATGGATAGGTTTTGGAGTCGCATTTGGAGTGTTCCTGAGTTATGAGTATCCAGCATCTGATGTCCTAGACTACTTCACCATATTCGTGCTTGAGAAGTCTCTGAGCGTTGATAACCTCTTTGTATTCGCTGCCATATTCAGTTACTTTGCAACCCCAGTTACTGCAAGACCCATCGTACTGTATGTAGGGGTTATAAGTGCTATAGTGATGAGAGCGCTCTTCATATACGCTGGCATTGCAGCGCTTGAAGCATTACCATGGATAGTCTTCATATTCGCTGCAATACTGGTGTATAGTGGGGTTAAGATATGGAGGAATACTATGGAGTTAAGCCATGTTGAGAAGAACCCTATAGTTAGATTTGCCAAGCGTTATCTACCAATAGCAGATAAGTATGATGGTAACAGGTTCGTTCTCACAAAGAGCCCCCTGCTACTCTCTCCCCTCATACTCGTGCTATTTGCGATAGAGGCTAGTGATCTAATGTTTGCCATAGACTCTATACCTGCTGCCCTAGCAATATCCAAAGACTTTACAATAGTGTATACAGCAAATATAGCAGCAGTCCTAGGCTTGAGATCGCTCTACTTCCTTGTTGATCACATACTATTCAGGTTCAAGTACCTAAACAAGGGCTTGGGAGTAGTACTAGCATTGCTAGGGGTGAAGTTCCTCTTTGAAGGCTTCCATGTAGAGATACCTAAGGAGGTTGCTGTAACATCAACCCTAAGCATAATAGGGGCATCGATAATCCTATCCATAGTAAGTGATAGGAGGGCTAATAATAACAGTAAAATATGACGTGATATATGTCATACATACATACTTGCAAAAACGATTTATTAATCCTCTATAAACAAGAAGTGGTATTGAATTGAATAAGGTAGCAGGGGTAGATGAGGCAGGTAGGGGTGCAGTTATAGGTCCCCTTGTTGTTGCTGCTGTATCCATAGAGGCAGATAGCATAGAGAGACTAACTGAATTAGGAGTGAAGGACTCCAAACTCCTTGATAGGAGGAGTAGGATCATGCTCTACAACAGGATACTTGAGTTGGGTTCATCTGCTGTATGCATAGCAGAGCCTAGGGTTATAGATGGGTATGTGCGTAAGCATGCTCTTAACCTTTTAGAAGCAAGGATGTTTGCAGATGTACTATCCAGACTCAGACCATTACTAGCATATGTTGATGCCTGTGATACAAAGCCAGAGAGGTTCAGTGCAATGATAGCAAGGATGCTTGATAAAGATGTATCAATGATGATGATAAGTTCAGCACACAAGGCAGATAGAGATAACGTGCTTGTTGCAGCAGCATCGATAATAGCAAAGGTTACTAGAGATAGCATGGTAGATGATGTGAAGAGAAGGTATGGCGATTTTGGCTCAGGCTATCCTTCAGATATCAGGACTAGGAGGTTCATAAGATACCTATTTGCCAATGGTATAGTAGGAGGGGATGATGCTAATGTATCTTACTCCAGCATAGATGAACATAATAACCTCATCTCAATTACCGATGTATCCCATATCAAATATGTAAATGAATTCAACAACACTAAAAGCAGTAGTAGTAGCAACAATAATGATAGCAGGGATCATACAAGCCATAGGTTTAGTTTCATAAGGTACTCATGGAAGCCTGTAAGATCGTTGCTTGCAAGTATCTAGAATAATGTGTAAAACCTTCATCCATTATCATTTATACCTTGCTATAACCATAGCATGGTCCTTATCGAATGGCTCAAGGTATATGACCTTCTCTATTGAGAAGCCATTCTTCCTCAACTTTGCAACCTCCTCCTCAACTATGCTCCTTGGCTCCTTTGTAACATCTATGCTCCTGGTCTTAACTATAAGCATGAGGTAACCTTTATCCTTGAGGTATGCTTGTGCATTTGCTATTGCAATATCAGTCTGATCCTGTTGTGCAATATCACAGTATATTACATCAACCTTCCCTGCCATAGCAGGATATTGCTCATACCTTCTAGCATCCTCAACTATAGGTATAACGTTCCTCCTATACTTTGCAACCCTCTCTATCAACTCTCTTGCAACCCTTGGCGCTGATTCAACTGCATAAACTATACCCTTGTATGCTATATCTGAGATATGGCTTACAGTTGTGCCTGTAGATGCACCAAGGTAGAGTACCCTGCTTGATCCATCTATGGGTAGATGCTTGAGACCTTTGATCATTGCAGCAGCAAGCTTGCTCCTGAAAGGATCCCATAGCCTATATTCTACACCATCTATGCTTACCAACTGCTCACCATAAACCTGTATACCTCTTGCAAGGTTCCTTGTACATAGCCTCTCCTCCCCTCCAACCTCTACAACCTTTATGCCCTTCTCCTCTGCCCCTTCTACCTCAAGCATGCATATCAACCTCTACTTTTTCTCCTTCCTTCCTACTCCTCTTCTCTTCCCTCTATATCTACCTCTATCTTTATGCCTCTCTTCATCCCTGATTCTTCCCCTCTCATACATGTATCTCCTCTCTTCCCTTTCCCTTCCTCTCCTCCCTCTATCTCTTCTTCCCCTCTCAACCCTTACTCCCTCTCTCCTTCCTTCCTCTCCTCCCTCTTCTTCCTCCTCCTGTCTTGGCTCCCTATACTTCTCCCTTATCTCCTCAAGCCTCTCATTCAACCTTGCTAGAAGTGCATCATCCCTTGCCCCTGTGAATGCATCTATCCTTGCTGCAACAGCAACCTTTGTTGCTATTGCCCTAGCGATCTTGCCCCTCTGCCATCTTGGTGCTGAGTGCACAGATGGATGCTGGAATATTATGCCATGCTTTGGTGGTCTAGTACCTGTCTTTAATGCTCTGAATAATGCCTTCTCTGCACCTAGAACTTGAATGGTGCTAGCAGGTAGCAACGCTAGCTTCTCAAGCCCTCCAGCCTTTGCTATCATCCTTGCCCCTATGGTTGCTCCAAGTATATCCTTCAGGTTTGGTGCCACCCTAGCCATCTCATCCTCCATATGCCCTGCTAAAGTATCTCTCTGCCTGGAGAGGTGCTTGGTCTCCTCAGCAAGCCTCTGGAGAAGGATGAGGTTCTCATCGCTTATCATGCCTCCCTTGCTTGTTAGTGCTGCCCTTGCTATAGCATCTGCCTTCTTCTCATCCTGCAAGCCTATGCTCCTTAATGCATCTACGGTAACTGCATCCCTCCTACCCAGCCTTATCACTATATCACAGTATGATGAGATGCTCTGTACAATACCATCAAGCTCAGGGAAGTGCAAACCATACCACTCCCTGAGCCTTGCCCCCATGATGTTCACAACCTTATCCAACTCATCTATAGCATTTATGCACTGGATTATATGCTGATCAGGTCTTGCAGATGCCTCTGCAACCTTGAGTGATGATAGGCTTAGTGCAAACTCATGCAGTGCAAGGAGTGCATCGTGCTCATCCTCAGCAAGCTCTGCTTCAACCATTATAACCATCTTGTTATGCTGTACCTTTAACCTATCCTCAGCGCTCATCTCTACAGCAGAGAACCCATGCTTTATGGCAGTATCTACAAGTATGGGATCATTGCATGCAAGTGATGTGTAACCCTTTGCCTTGAGTGATGAGAGTAGCGATGATAACCTGTTATCATCCAGCCCGCTCTTGATCATGCTGTACTCTCTAGCCATGTTCTCCCTGTTGAACCTCAACACATCTATAACCTTGATGGACCCATCAGTATAATCTATAGCAACTATCCCATTCTCCAGCAAGAGTAGATTGCACCTGCTCATACTCACTCATATTCTTGGATGAATAAAGCCTATTAAAAATGTAGCATTATATAATGCGATCAATGTTCATGCTCTGTGGACCTTAGCGTAGAGTTTGCTGGTATAAGGCTTAGAAATCCTACTATGCTAGCATCTGGCATACTTGGCATATCATATGAGGTTATGAAGCGTGTGTATGATGCTGGTGCTGGAGCAGTGGTAAGCAAGAGCATAAGTGTAGAGCCTAGAGAAGGGTATAGAGGGCCAATAATAGTGAAGGTTGACTCTGGCTACGTTAATGCAGTAGGCTTAGCAAACCCTGGAATAGATCACTTTGTGCACGAGTTGAGTATGTATGGTTATGATAAAGGTTATGCATATGCTACACAGGATAATAGGAGCAATAATAGTGATGATAGGATGCCTATAATAGTGAACCTTGTAGGTTCTAGCATTGATGAGTTTGTATCGATGGTTAAGAGGTTAGACCATCTTAGCATTGTAGGTTATGAACTAAACCTATCATGCCCCCATGTTGAGAGAGTAGGGTTAGAGGTTGGTGATGATCCTGAACTTGTGAGCAGGATAATCAAAGGCATAAGAGCAGTTACAAGCAAACCAATAATAGCAAAGCTTGGGCTTGGAGCAGTTGATATGCTTGAAGTAGCAAAGGCTGCTATAGACTCTGGTGCAGATGCAGTTACAGCAATAAACACAGTTAGAGCAATGGTTATAGATGTTGAGACATGCATGCCTGTTCTAAGCAATAAGGTTGGAGGCTTATCTGGGAGAGCGATAAAGCCGATAGCCATAAGGTGTGTATACGAAATGTATAGGGCAGGAGTGCCAGTTATAGGGTGTGGAGGCATATATGACTGGCGAGATGCAGTTGAGTTCATGCTTGCTGGTGCATATGCTGTACAGATAGGAAGTGCTATAGGAGATGGATGGTTAGATGTATTTAGAGAGGTGAATGATGGCATAAGAGAGTATCTAGCAAAGAAGGGTTTGAAGAGCATAAGGGAGTTGATAGGCATTGCTCACAGGTACTGATAACGATAGGGATAAGGATAGGATGAGGCTTGTAAGGATAGAGGAGGTGAGGGATGAGAGCCCAACGGTACGCACACTTATCTTCAAGGATGATCTTGCATATGAGGCAAGGGCAGGGCAGTTCCTAATGGTATGGATACCTAGGGTCGATGAGATACCAATGAGCGTTATGCTAGATCCTTATGATAGAGCAGGTTATGCAGCACTAACGGTTAGGAGGCATGGGCACTCCTCCACTGCTCTATACAACATGCATGAAGATAGTATGATAGGTATAAGAGGTCCATATGGAAGGGCATTCAGTGCAAGAGATGGCAACACAGTCATCGTTGGAGGGGGTACTGGACTAGTACCATTGCTGAGGCTATGCAAGATGTTATCAGGAGCAAGGGTAACGTTCATCATGGGCTCTAGGAGCAGGGATGAGGTTATCTTTGAGGATCTTGCTAGAAGGCTTGTAGGAAGTAGAGGCAAGGTTATTGTATGCACTGATGATGGGAGTTATGGCTTCAAGGGTTATGCTAGCGATATGCTCAAGGCTCTGCTTGAGGATGCTTCAAGCAAAGGAGAGAGGTTTGATATGATCTATACCTGTGGTCCTGAAGCAATGATGCTCAAGGTTCTAAAGATGGCTGAAGAGCATGCTATAGATGCTCAAGCAAGTTTGGAGAGGATAATGAAGTGTGGAATAGGCTTATGCTCCTCATGCTGTATGGGCAGATACTTGCTATGCAAGGATGGTCCTGTTATGGATGCTAGAGATATTCTAGCATGCAAGGAGTTTGGGGCATATACAAGGGATAAGAGCGGTATGCTTGTAAAGATATGAAGATAGGTAGGCTGAGATTATTAGACCAACTCTTGAGATAAGAATATGATAGTGAAGAGTAGCAACAATCTTATTTAATACATATTCTATAACAGATGTTATAGAATATCTGTTATATAGCACATATTATAGAAGATTTGTTACTTTCTCTTAATTTAGCTAAAAATTTATATATATGATATACTATTAGCAATGAGGAAGATAGCTGTATATACGCTAGTAGCAGTACTATTGCTAGCAACTGTTAGTAGCATACAACTGAGGGCAGCACATGCTATTGATGCTGCTGCATTACTATTACTGGAAGATAGTAATCCATCAGATGGGGTTATAACCCTTGGAGAGGATATCACTGCTAAAGTACTTGTAGCTGGTTCCGATGTTGATAATATAACATTCACATGGATAAGACCTGATAGTAGCATAGCAAGGACGCAGAATGTAGCATTATCTGGAGGAGAAGTATATGATACATTCATACCAGATATGTTAGGCACATGGATAGTTAGGGTTGATTTCAACAATGGTACAA
>JACAFJ010000005.1 GCA_013538675.1 Candidatus Nitrosocaldus tengchongensis | reverse complement strand
GCGGAGGTATAATATGCAGTTCAGATGCCATTGATATGATCTACCCACCTCCTCCATCGGGTTACTACTATGCTGACAAAGTTCATGTAGCAGAGAGATGGATTGTAGATGGCAACTACTTCTATATCGAGTCATCGATAACCCCTTCAGTGGGGGAGGGTGTATATACTGTAGTATTGTTTACTGATATAGGTGAAGAGCAGGTTCCATTAGCATCGCATACCATAGTCTATAGGGATGGTAGATGGGTTGAGATATCTACTTTGAGATGATGATAAACACTGGCATCCAATCATAGTAGGTGAGCAAAGTATAATTAACCTCTCACTAACTAGCCTGTTATGAGCAGCAAGGTTAGATGCCTTGAGTGCGAGGCAGATCTTAAGGTACCTAGCGATGCAATAGAGGGAGAGATACTCACATGCCCAGACTGTGGAGCAAGTTACGAACTGGAGAAGCAAGGGGAAGGATTTAATATCAAACCTGCACAAGTCGTTGGAGAGGATTGGGGTCAGTAAGCAAACTCTACATACTGTACGATCTAGTAAGGTGGGAGGAGAAGGCACTATACGAGGCAGCAGTAAGGAAGGGCTTACAAGTTAAGATGCTTGACAGCAAAGATATTTTGATTGATCTTAATGGAGGCAGTGGTAGCATAATACATGACTCTATTATAGATGATGGTGATACAAATGGAATATTTCTGCAGAGGTGTGTTAGTTACTTCAGGAACCTGCATCTCACTGCTGCACTAGAAGGCAGAGGCTACAGGATAGTAAACCCATTCCACTGCAGCATGATAGCAGGTAACAAGCTCTTCGCTCATCTAGCGCTAGTTAGGCAGGGTGTAAAGGCACCTAGGAGCATGCTTGCATTCACACAGGATACAGTACTCAAGGCTATGGATGCTCTAGGCTACCCT
Source organism: Candidatus Nitrosocaldus tengchongensis (assembly GCA_013538675.1). Taxonomy (GTDB): domain Archaea; phylum Thermoproteota; class Nitrososphaeria; order Nitrososphaerales; family Nitrosocaldaceae; genus Nitrosocaldus; species Nitrosocaldus tengchongensis. The sequence goes on along the minus strand of JACAFJ010000005.1, from coordinate 55,439 downwards.
GCTGTACTAAAACCTACAGTTGGTAGTTGGGGCAGGCTGATAGCACTTATAAGGGATAGGGATGCTGCAGAAGCAGTAGTTGAGGATAGGGAGCATATGTTCCCCCTATATCAGATATACTACCTTCAGGAGTATGTTAGAAGGCCGCCAAGGGATATAAGGGCCATAGTTGCTGGCGATAGGGTGCTTGGAGCAATATACAGGTACTCTGGCGATGGGCGATGGAAGACGAATATGGCTCTAGGAGGTAGAGCAGAGCCATGCCCAATAAGCAAAGAGTTGGAGGATACATGCGTAAGGGCGTGCAAGGCAGTCAATGGTGAAGTTGTAGGGGTTGATCTCATGGAGGATGAGGCTAGAGGATTGCTTGTGCATGAAGTGAACCCTACAACTGAGTTCAAGAACGTTGCTAGGGTAGCAAACGCAAGGATAGCAGAGGAGATAATAGATTACATAATGCAGAATTGCGGATAGTCTGGAGTGGTAGGGAAGGGTGGGAAAGGGAAGGGAAGGAAGATGGTTACAGTATCAAACTCGTATGCAATAGAACTCCTCAAGGAGGCTCTTGAGTTATATACTCCATCAAAGCAGGAGCATCCATTAGCAAGGCTCATCGCTGAGAAGGCATCAAGCGAGTTGGGCTTTGAGCATGTTCACATGGACGATGTTGGCAACGTTATAGCAAGGAAGGGTTATGGTAGCCCTAGGATACTGCTCTGCGGGCACATGGATACTGTTCCAGGGTACATACCTGTAAGCATAAGGGATGGGCTGATATATGGTAGGGGTGCTTCAGATGCAAAGGCTCCACTCCTAGCATTACTCCTTGCAGCATCTCTTGCTAGAGATTGTGGTACCATAACCTTTGCTGGGCTTGTAGATGAGGAGGGTAACGCTACAGGGATAAAGAACCTCATGAAGAACAGCATAGATGCTGACTATGCCATATTTGGTGAGCCTAGCGGGTTGGAGAAGATAACCATAGCATACAAGGGTAGAGTAGCGCTCAACATAACATGCGATGTTGGCGAGAGTGCACATGCAAGTGCACCAATGCTTGCTGGCAATGCTATAGAAGAAGCGTATGAACTCTGGCGTAGCATAAAGGATGTACTTGCTGGTATGAACAACAAAGGCTTAACGTATTGCATAACAGAGATAGATGGAGGGAGCAGCCACAACGTAACCCCTGCAAGATGCTCCATAACCATAGATATCAGGATTCCAAATGGGATGAGTACAGTAAGTGTGCTTGATATGCTTGATGATACGCTGAACAGGATAGCAGAGATGAAGGGCATAAAGATAGAGTATAGTGTAGAAGATAGGACAGAGGCGTTTGAGGCAAGGCATGACTCGCCCCTTGTTAGGGCACTTGTACTTGCAGTTATGGATGTTAGAGGTAGTAGGCCAATGCTCATAAGGAAGAGCGGTACAGGGGATATGAACGTTCTAGGCAATGTTCTCAATATACCAATAGTAACATATGGGCCTGGAGATGCACACTCATCACACTCTGCAGATGAGCATGTTAGTATAGATGAGTATATAGCAAGCATAGATGTGTTGAAGAGAACACTCTACCATCTCTCAAGACTACACAAGAGAGAGATAGGTAGATAGAACAGAAGTAGATGTATTGTGTGCTTCTAGATAGATAGATGGATTGATGGATGGATAGATAGATTAAAAGGATTTTATACAACCTACTCTACCCAATAATCGACACAAGTTGTATGAGGAAGATGGGGAAAGGGTGGAGAAGGGAAGCAATAGCGATGTAGATGAAGATGGAGAAGGGAATAAGCATAAGGTTATGGAGCACAAGGGACATGACGTTATATGCATGAGATGCAACCTACTTGCAATAGAGTTCATAGACTATGAGAAGGCATTGAAGAGCAAGAGACCAAGCCTATATGCAAGAAACAAGTGTCTATGCTTATACAAGGATGAGTTCTATTGCAACGACTGCAAGGTAAAGATAGCGCTTGATGCTCTCATCTCTCAGTAACATGCTTTATCTAGCAGTAATATAACAACTATCCATTAACTCATAATTAATACGATGATGGCTAGCACTAGGCAAACTTTATATTAATTGGTATGCTATCAGAGTCTGTATGCTTAGCCAGGTTGAGCCAGTCTATATAGACTGGAATAACTCTCTAGAGATACTGAATAAGGCCTACGATGCTGGCATATTCGTACTAATAATAGGAGCAAAGGGTACTGGGAAGACCACTCTAGTAAGGAAGTTTGCACATATGCGTAACAAGGAACTGTATACAATAAACTTCTCTCTACGTACTAGGGAGAGCCACCTCATAGGTATGCAAACAATACACAATGGTAATGTTGAGTTCGTTGAGGGTCTGCTTATCAAGTCTATGAAGAATGGTTCTATCCTCTACCTAGATGAGTTGAATGCTGCTGAGGCTGATGTACTGCTGAGGCTTGATGAGGCTCTTGATGATAGGAGGCAGATAGTGCTGAAGGAGGCTGGAGGGCAGATAATCAAGGCTAGGGATGACTGGTTTGTAATAGCAACAATAAACCCGCTCTCACACATGGGCACTAAAGAGTTGCCTCCACAACTCCTTAGCAGGTTCCCTGTTAGGATAAGGATGGAGTACCCTCCAGCAGAGACTGAGATGAAGATAATAGGTGCGCATGTACAGTTGAGCAACAAGGATGAGGAGATTGTAAGGAGGGCAATAAAGCTTGCAAATACGCTAAGGGAGGCTGCGTCCGTTGAGGAACTCTACTATAGCCCTAGCATAAGGGAGAGCATAGCATTTGCAAAGCTCATAAAGCAAGGGGTTACCCCTAAACTTGCAGCAGAGGCTGTATTTGCGAATGTGTATGAGCAATGGGGAGAGACTGAGTACAGGAAGGTCATGGACCTGATAACATCACTCTTCTAATTATGTAGCATTGTGAATGAACCCTTTCGATGTAATAGTTATTATTATCTATCATCATACTATGAGATAGATGGTATATGGTACTTAAGGATGATACCCTTCTGGATATAGGAACGTTCCTGATACGTGCATGGTCTGGCAAGGATGCTATCCTACGCATTGCTAGAGTACAAAGAATAAATTATGAGAAGAATGCAATAACAATACCCAGCATAGATGTGTTTGCTGGGGATGAGTTCTCAAGGTATAGGCAGTGGAGGGTAGCATGCTGGGTTCTTGCTATGAGGTTCAAGCACTCAAGCAAGTACCTCTCAGATGATATAGCCTTTGGGCATGTTCTCAACGCTTTAGAGCAGAAGAGGGTTACCATGCTAGGCTTGAGAGAGTGGCCTGGTATGCTGGATGAACTGCTATACGATGAGGCGGTATCATGGCAGGATAAGCCTCTTGTTAACTCACTCTACGGTATACACAGGAGGGTTATAGCATTCTCCCAGTACTTCCTTACAGGCTACATAAAGGGAGATCTGGATGGCTTCGATATAGTCAAGGTTGAGAATGCAGTTAACATAGCAAACAAGGTAGTAGATGATGCTATAAAGAGCAACTATGGCACTGAATGGGTTGAGAAGCAGGTACCAAAGGTCCTTGATGCTCTAGGTGCAAACCCATTGATAACAATACCAGTACCATTCTCTAGGGTAAGGATAGGTATAAAGTTGAAGGATGAGGAGGTTTACCTTGCACTTAGGAGACTGCTTAGGCTCAAGGAGGAGAGCGATGGTGAACTTGAGAAGAGGGTTAGGAGCATAATGGATGGAAGAGAAGTTAGGAGGGAGTATGAGATGGTGAAGAGGATGAGTGCTATAGCAGGTAAGAGGGAAGAGGTTAGCATGGCTAAAGCATTGGATGTGCCAGAGTTGGTTGATGAGTATGCACAGTACGATCCAGATCTTGTGAATAGGCTTAAGAGGATGCTCAGAGACTGGAAGAGGGGCATGGTTGAACTCTATGCAAGTGCTGGGGATGAACTTGATACTGAGATGCTCACAACTCATGCTAATAGACCATTCATAAGTGAGCAGGATATGAAGATCAAGGGCAAACTCATGCTCCTCCTTGACCATTCTAGTAGCATCTCTAGTGATGAGCAGGAGTACAAGAGAGTCTTCACTGCACTATGCAAGGTTCTTGATTACCTTGGGGTAAACTTCATAGCATTAGCATTCAATACTACAAAGGGAAAGGCTAGGTGCTGGGTTATAAAGGGAGAGGGAGAGCACTGGAGTAAGTCATGCGAGAGGAGGATGCAGGCTATAAAGGCCAGTGGAGGTACACCTCTTGCTGAGGTGTATGAGAAGGTTGAGCCATTAGCCAGGGCATTCAAACCAGATATATTCATGACATTCTCAGATGGTGAGCCAAACGATCCTGCAGCAACAAGGGAAGCAATAAAGAGGTTCAAGGGCATGGGTATAGATATGGTCTCATTCGGGATAAGCAACAACACAGCAAGGGCACTTAGCATAGCGCAGAACCTTAAGGATCTAGGCTACGATAGATGTGTAGCAGTCAGCAGGCTCAACGAGATACCAAAGAAGGTACTAGCACTACTTGCAAGTTGATACATATGCAGATCGATATTGATAGGATTGCTTTAACAAGAGTACTCAAGTCTAGACTTGCAGGATATGCCAGTATCAATGATAACACTGCTAGGTATGATGATAGCAAGAGGATACCAGCTGCTGTGCTCCTTATAATACACTATACAGATGGCTATGCAAAGATACTCCTATGCAAGAGGAGTGGGAGGCTTAGGAACCATGCTGGACAGATATCCCTGCCTGGTGGCACCTTCAAGCCTGAGGACGATGGTAGCCTATTGGATACAGCACTAAGGGAAGCAAGAGAGGAGATAGGCGTTGATCTAAGCAAGGACTCTATACTAGGCTCCCTAGAGGAGGTTGATACATTCTCATCCAACTTCACGGTAAAGCCATTCGTAGCAGTTCTAGATAGCATAAGCAGTATCAAGATAGATGAGAAGGAGGTTGATTACATCATAGATGCACCATTGGTTGGGTTGTTGAGCAATATGAGCAGAGATGAGGAGCATGGATATAGAGAGGCTTACAAGTTCACATACAAGGGGCATATAATATGGGGTGCAACTGCAAGGATACTCAAGCAGTTGAGGGATATACTTGAGGATGCTATTCCATTGCATTGATCCTACTTGATCATATAATAATGATAATAAATCTACCTATAAGTAAGGATAGGATGATGGTGATGATGGTATGAATGCTCTTCCTGTAATACTGGATGGGCACATAAGGGATGTACTGAGGAGTGCTATAAGGAGGAGTGATGTGCCATGGGCAATAGTAAGGGATGGTGCTGTTGCTGAGTTCTCACTGGGCTCCAGCATGAGCAATGTAAGGATAGGCATGGATAGGATGAGTGCAGATAACAAGCATGGTGCCATGAGTCTTGATATTGGTGATAGTAGTAATATCTATGCTATAGTTGCTGAGAACGCTGATTATAGATGCACACCATGGACACAGTGCATCTATCTATGCATGCACAGGGATGAGGCTAAGATGAACTCTAGAAGAGTACTCACCTACATAGGTGAGTATGATGATGATGGCTACTCCATCTGGGATATGGGTATTGGGGATGATACCCTTGATGTATACATAATAGTGAAGGATGATGCTCTCAATAGCATGTTAAAGGGGATGGAAGGCAAGAACATCCTGAACGAGCATTCTATACTAGAGAGGATAGTTAGGGTATCGCCATACAGGTTATTCACGACCAAGAAGGCATCCATAGTGGTAAAGCAAAGGATAGGAAGCGTTGAGGGTGCACATACGCACTTCATGCCAGATGTTATACTCAATGGCATAAGGTATCCAACACCAGTGCCAGAGCAGATGAGTTGTATTATACAAGTTGATCCATTCGCATCGCTCATAGATTGTAATGGTAACTATCATGCATGGAGTATTGAGGACGATCCATTCCAGATGCTCCTGCATAGATACAGCAAGGGTTATGCTGAAGCAAAGTACATGCTTAGGGATAAAGTGCTAGATATGATAAGAAGGAGTGATGCTGCTGGCTATGATGTTGAGTGTATGTATAAACACTCAGATGCAGATGGCAAGGATATGCTCAGAGTTATCCTAGCACAGATTGCATGCGATTCAAGACTAGAACCAACGATTAGGATGGGTTCAGTTAAGGTACTTGCAAGGTTGGGTGCAGTTAACCTGTCTGCTGTTGTTGCATATATTAAAGCTATGGACAGATCATCCAAGCATTAGGATAGAACGAATAGAATAATTTAAAAAACCCATCATTCACATGTTAGAGAGATAGGCATGGGTTCAAGAGAGACAAAGCCTAGGAAGAATAGGCTAATGAAGAAGACCAAACAGAACTCCCCTGTACCACTCTGGGTGATACTCAAGACAAACAGGAGGGTTAGGAGGAATCCCCAGCAGAGGCACTGGAGGAGGAGTAGTGTTGATGTTGGTTAGGGTAGGTGAGATGATGGGATGAGTAGTGAGGGGGTTGAGGAGAGGGTCTACACGATAAACCTTGGTAGGGTTGTACTTGCCCCAGATAACAGGAGGAGCAAGAGGGCTATAAACATGATAAGGGAGTTTGCCATGAGGCATATGAAGAGTGAAGAGGTGATCATAGATGAGGAGTTGAATGAACTCGTATGGGCTAGAGGCATAAGGAGCCCACCAAGGAGGGTCAGGGTCCTTATAAGCAAGGATGCATCAGGCATAATAACAGTCAAACCATATAAGCAGGAAGAGGTGAGCAGGAAGGGAGAAGAGGAGGAGGAAGAGAAGAAGACAGGTGAGAAGAAGAAGGAGGAGGAAGGTAGCACTACAACAGATGCAAAGTCAGAAGGTTAAGGTAAGATTGTATGTGAATTCTACATCGTGTATGAGAAGAACCTACTTCCTGTAAGAAGCAATATGTTGTAAATCAATTCTATATAAAAAATATTATGCTATGCCTCCACTATGTTAGAGGCACCAGCCTTGAACCCAACCCTCCTATGTGAGCCATCACAGTACGGTTTATTGTTTGATGCACCACATCTGCATAGTGCAGAGTGTGTCTTGCCATCCAACTCAACAACATATGGTCCATTCTCTACAGCGTATATCCTTATCTTCACCATGCTACCTGTTACACCATAGTATATTTATACTTTGAAAAAGGTTTATCAACAGCTAGAGGATTAACGCATGCATGGGTATTAGAATACTTGCCTTCTCAGATATCCATGGAGATAGAGTATTGATAGCAAGACTCAAGGATAATGTAAGTGCATCTAGAGCAAGCATAGATGTTGCTGTATGCTGTGGTGATATAACCCCAGCACATGGTAACACGATAGATGCAGCAAGGATGATAGGAGATCTAGGGATAAGGACGCTTGTGGTACCAGGGAACTTTGAGATGCCTAATGATATGCGTATGGCATGCAAGGAACTCAACTGGACAGATCTCCATGGCAAGTACATAGAGGTTAAAGGTTATGTATTTGCTGGGTGTGGAGGAGGCAATGTAAGCCCATTCTCAACCCCCTACGAGCTTAGAGAGGATCAGTTCGATGAGTTGTTGAGCAAGTTGAAGGGTATAAACAAGGATGGGAGGCTAGTGCTCCTAACACACTGCCCACCATATGGTGTTGTCGATGAACCAAAGCAGGGGATGCATGTAGGCTCAAATGCTATAGCAGGTTATGTTATTCAGGAGAAGCCATTGGCACAGTTCTGTGGGCATATACATGAGCAGGGAGGTAAGGAAGGTACTCTAGCAGGTACCCGTGTCATAAACATTGCAAGAAATATAAGGATAGTAGAACTCCCATAGATGGTTAGCCTACCTGCCTTGTTTGTGCTTGTTTGTGTTTGCTTGCTACCTACATACTTACTCTGCGTGTGGCTCACAGAGCTCCATGAGCACACCATGTAATGACTTTGGGTGTACGAATGTTATCTTCCTCCCATAACTCCCAGGCCTTATACCTCCTATTATCCTCAGACCGTTCCTATTTGCATTATCTACATCCTGCTCAAGCGTCTCTGTGCATATGGAGATATGGTGTATCCCTTCGCCCTTCTCCTGCAGGAACTTCTTTATTGGGCTATCATCAGTTAAAGGCTCCATCAGTTCTATCCTTGTATCCTCCAACTGAAGCATTGCTAACTTCACCTTCTCATGCTCCACAACCATTATCTGCTTCCTATCAACCTTGAGTACCTTCTCAAATGTCTTCAGTGCTTCCTCAACGTTGTTAACTGCTATAGCAACATGGTCTATCCTCATGCTAAGGAATGAGATGAAGAATTATATAAAAATTGTTTAGATCACAAGCTTAGGTTGGTATACACCGAATACCCTCCTTAATGCATTACTTATCTCTCCTAGAGTTACACGTGCCTTTACACTCTCAACTATGTATGGCATCAGGTTATGACCCTTCTCAGCAGCCTCCTCTAGGCTAGATATCATATGCTCAACCTTAACCATATCCCTCTTAGCCTTGAACTCCTTAAGGCGCTCAACCTGCTTCCTCTCCAATGCTGGGTCTATCCTAAGCACCTCAGGCACCTCAGCCTCCTTATCAACGAACTTGTTTACACCAACTATTATCCTTGAGCCCTCATCAACCTCCTTCTTTATCCTGTATGCATTCTCCCTTATCTCCTGCTGGAAGTAGCCCTTCTCTATAGCCTTGAGGGAGCCTCCCATGCGCTCTATCCTCCTTAGATACTTCCATACCCTATCCTCTATCTCATCTGTTAGATGCTCTATGTAGTATGAACCTCCAAGAGGGTCAACAACCCTTGCTACACCACTCTCATACGCTATTACCTGCTGCGTCCTCAACGCTATCCTAACAGACTCCTCAGTTGGCAGTGAGAGTGCCTCATCTCTAGAGTTTGTATGCAGTGATTGGCATCCTCCAAGCACTGCTGCAAGTGCTTGAAGGGTAACCCTGATTATGTTGTTATCTGGCTGCTGTGCTGTTAGAGACTCACCACTAGTCTGAACATGGAAGCGTAGATGCATACTCTTCTCATTCCTTGCATTGTACCTCTCCTTCATTATAGTAGCCCATATCCTCCTTGCTGCCCTAAACTTGGCTACCTCCTCTAGTATATCCATGGTGCAGCAGAAGAAGAATGAGAGCCTAGGGGCAAACTCGTCTATCTTCAAACCTCTCTCCAAGCATGCATCAACATATGCTATAGCATTTGAGAATGTGAATGCAAGTTCTTGAACAGCATTAGCCCCTGCCTCCCTTATATGGTAGCCTGAGATGCTTACAGGGTACCATGATGGCATGTTCTTGCTACAGAACTCCATTGAATCAACGAAGAGCCTCATGGATGGCTCTGGAGGGTATATGTATGTGTTCCTTGCAATGTACTCCTTGAGTATATCGTTCTGGAGCGTACCTCTAAGCACGTTTATTGGGACTTGCTGTGATTCAGCAACCCCTATGTAGAATGCTAGAAGGGTTGTTGCTGTTGAGTTTATCGTCATGGATGTGCTCACCTTATCAAGAGGGATGCTATCGAAGCATCTCATCATATCATCTATGCAGCTTATCGCTACACCAACCCTCCCAACCTCCCCCTCAGCCCTAGGGTCATCCGAGTCATAGCCTGTCTGTGTTGGTAGATCGAATGCAAGGCTTAGTCCAGTCTGACCATGCTCGAGCAGGAACTTGAACCTCTTGTTTGTTTCTTCTGCACTCCCAAAGCCTGTATACTGGCGCATGGTCCATATCCTCTCTCTATACATCTCTGGGTATATGCCTCGAGTGAATGGGTACCTGCCAGCATCCTCAGCCCTCCTATCCCCATCCTTCCTTCTAACATCCCTACTTGTGTATATCCTCTTCACCTTTATGCCAGAGTCTGTGAAGAGTACCTTCTCGTTATTAGCAGTGTTGCTGCCCTTTGCTGCTCTACTACTACTGCTGCTTTTGCTAACATCATCTTTACCACTACTACTACTCATATCTCACCACCCTTGCAACTATGCTCTCAGCAGCCTTGTAAGGGTCTATCTCCCTGCTCAAGACCTTCTCTATTATGCTATCCTCTTCTTCCTTCTCCCTCTCCATCCTATCCTGTACCACCTTGGATAGCATGCTAAGCATTATATCCATCAACTCACTCTCAACCCTCTTCCTCAACATCTCCTTATAACCATTGCTAAGCTTCCTGCTTAATGACTGTTCTACAGCATCAACAAGTTCATCCACACCCTTGCCAGTTGATGCTACAGTCTTGAGCACTACCACTTCATCCCTACCATCAACAACTAGTGATCTTATATCGTTGTAGAGTGCATTTGCACCTGAGATATCTGCCTTGTTAACAACGTAGATATCGCCAACCTCCGTTAGCCCAGCCTTTATAGCCTGTATGCTATCCCCCGTCTGTGGGTTAAGCACCACTATGGTAACATCAGCTATGCTTGATATCTTCACATCCAACTGCCCAGCACCAACGCTCTCAACTATTATCCTGTTGAACCCTGCAACATCGAGAACCCTTATGGCATCCCTTAATGCAAATGATACTCCTCCACTAGCACCTCTAGATGCCATGCTCCTTATGTATGTGCCCTCATCTAGTGCATGCTCCTGCATCCTTACCCTATCACCTAGTATTGCTCCTCCTGAGATACTACTGCTAGGATCTACTGCTAGAACACCAACCTTGAACCCTCTAGCCCTATATGCTCCTATCAACCTACCAACGAGGGTGCTCTTTCCTGCACCTGCAGGTCCTGTAACACCTATAACCCTTGCATTGCCAGAGTGCTTGAATATCATCTCAACTATCTCCCTAGCCTGTATGCCATTATCCTCAAGTATGGATATTGCCTTTGCCACTGCCCAACGCTCGCCCTTGAGCAGGGCATCAACTATGCTAACCAATGATAGGGTTAGTGCTGTAAGGTATTAAAAACCATTCCTTGCTTACATATCTAATATAATTAATACTATACTTACTGCTATATTGTGTATATGGATGATCTCAACTCTGCCTTTATCATAGAGCTCTTGAGCTCTGGTATTGGTGATGTTAACCTTACTATATATGCGTTCAAACCTCTCCTCTGGCACTCCTTGCTTATGAACTGCTCCTCATGTACCTGATCATAACCTAATGCAATTACATCAGGCTTGACAAGTTCTACAGTCTTGAATATATCGTTCTCATGCCCTATCAATGCTAGGTCTACGAAGCGTAGAGATGCTACAAGTTCCCTCCTCTTACCCTCATCATGCAATGGCTTCTTGCCCTTGAGCCTCTCAACTGTAGAGTCCCTTGCTATAACAACTACCAGTACATCGCCAAGGCTCTTTGCTGCCCTTAGCGTATGTATATGCCCTGGATGTATTATATCGAATACTCCTCCAGTGAGCACTACCCTTATCGCACTTCTCCCAAGTTCTGTAAGCATACCATCCCTGATCATGCCTAGAGACTCCAACCTCTGTCTATGCTCTGCTATGATGCTAGAAGGGAGGTATCTATCAATATGATCTTCAATGCCCTGCATCGTATTCCTTACAGCAACAGTAGTAGTAGGATCGCTCCTACAGACATCGTTTATGTAAATTGATGCAAGTATGCTCTTATCTATCGCATCCAACCTCATTCAACCTATCTTGAATGCAATAAGTAAAGATAATAAAAGTTATTGCCTCCCTGCTTCTGAGATATACCATACCAACCATGTCATGCCATATCATCTATATCTATTGGTATCTGTCCACAACATCCTGCAGGAAGAGTTGTAGGTTCTCTCTCAACCTCTTATCCTTCTTGAGGTAGTACTTAGCCTGCCTTATCCCCTCCTCGGTCTTCCTATGCAACTCATCCCTAACCTTCCTGCTAAGATCACTGCCAACTACAGGTATCCATGAAAAGTCTGGGGCATTCTCCCTGACTATCTTGTGTACAACTGGATTAACTATTAGTTCCATGAGCCTATCTATATCCCCATCTAGTTCATCCAGGTTGACCTTCTTCCTTACCTTCCTGCTCTCCAGGTAGGTGTTAAGGACAGGATAGATCTCATCGTACAGGGAGCCTAACCTTGATCTAAGGAATGTAATGAGGTCCTTGTATGAGTTCACTGTCCTATCTATCAGGACTGTCATTTGAGCCTTACTATCTAACACCATAATATAAGTTTAGAGCAATTCCTATATAGCATATAGATTTACCATGCTTATACATATGTATGTGTATATGTACAATGCAATGCAATACCATTACTACTCTGCTCCTGCTGCTACTGCTACTTGCCTCTCCATGGATCTATACCCTTGAGGTACCTTAGAGCATCTATAAGCCCTTCTGCATAACCCAATGCTAGGATTGCATGCTCATACCTATGCTCTCTAGCAAACCTCTCAGCATCGCTCAGGTAGTACTCTGCATTATCTATCATATCCTTTATGCTTGAATCTATAGCATCTTTAGCATGGGTAACATACTCTCTAGCCCTAGATAGTGCGGTATATGCCCTTGGTATGTAGTTGGATAGCATGATCTCTGCCCTTGCCTTAACCCCCTTGGTGTTATCTGTAGGCTCATCTAGTAGGGTAACAGATACCTTCAAAGCCTCAACCTCTGTGAAGTGCAATGAACCTGTAACTATCAGCGTATGGGGAGGTTCCCCAAAACCATGTTTGAGTAAAGAGCCTATCTTGCCTCCAACCAACATCATATCCTCCATACCAACCCTTGATGCTACTATGGCAAAGGTACCTTCACCTATAGCATTCATACGCTCTCTAGCCTCGCACTCAAGCAGTAACCTTAGAGCATCACCTGGCGCAAGGAAGTATCCATGCTCATGATCATACTCGAGGAGTAGCAGGGTGTGGTTCATCTGCATAAGGTTGGTGTAGAGCACGTAGTAAGTGCTTGTACTTGCTATGGGATCTGATACTACCGTTGCTATCCTCCCTAACCTGTATGCATGCAAGCCACACTCCCCTAGCGCTGCTGTTACAATGGATGAGGAGTGTATGACCTTGCACCTTATCCCTGAACCCCTTGCCCTTACCATCAGTTCTGTATGCGTAGTTGCAACTAGAGGATCTCCATATGTGAGGAGTACAACATCACCTTCTCTTGCCTCATCCAGTATCCTTCTACCATCCTCAACGAACCATCTATGCACAACTAACAGATCACTTCTTAAGGCCTTTATAGCATTCACATCTCTACCATTAACAGGGCTAGTATATGCCTCAAGATAGACCTTATCAGCATGCTTTATTGCTTCTATAGCCTCCATAATCAAACCCTTGTAGCCATGGATACCCATACCAACTAGTGTGAGCATACCTTGCGATGTTAGTAGGGAATATAATAAAATGCTTTAGAGGAAAGTTTATTTTTGATCCAGTAATACCCTTGACATGCGTAAGAAGGTAAGGGTTGCAATAGCAGGTGTTGGCAATTGTGCTTCAGCATTGGTCCAAGGTACTAGATACTATGCGCAGGCAGATGAGGGTGATGCTACTGGGCTTATAGCCTATAGCCTTGCTGGTATAGAGCCAAGGGATATAGAGTTCGTTGCTGCATTCGATGTTGCTGAGAATAAGGTAGGCAAGGACCTTGCAGAGGGGATATTCGAGGAACCAAACAATACACTGAAGGTGTGCGATGTTGAGAGGCTAGGTGTTAATATAGAGAAGGGTGAGGTGCATGATGGTATAGGAAGGCATCTAAGCAATGTAGTGAAGGTAGCAAGCGATGCTCCAGTAGATGTTGCGAAGAGGCTGAAGGAGGTCAAGGCAGATGTGCTCATAAACTATCTACCAGTTGGTAGCGTCAAAGGTACCATGTACTACGCTGAGCAGGCACTCAAGGCTGGTGCATGCTTCATAAACGCTATGCCAGTATTCATAGCATCTGATGAGGGATGGCAGGAAAGGTTTGCAGAACGCAATCTACCAGTTGCAGGGGATGATGTCATGAGTCAGTTGGGTGCAACTGTACTGCATAAGACGCTCATCAAACTCCTTGTTGATAGAGGTGTTAAGGTTGAGCATACCTACCAGTTGAACATAGGAGGGGATGCAGACTTTTTCAACATGCTCGATGAGGAGAGGCTTGAGCAGAAGAGGGAGAGCAAGGCAAGTGCTGTTAGAGCCATGCTACCATATGAGGTACCAATGAGGATAGGGCCTAGCGATTACGTGCCATTCCTTGCAAATGAGAAGGTCTGCTACATACACATAAAGGGAAGATACTTCTGCAATGTACCATTAGAGATAAACGTTAAACTCAACGTTATAGATGCGTTCAACAGCGCTGGAGTCATGATAGATGCTGTTAGGGCAGCAAGGATAGCATTGGATAGAGGAGTCTCTGGCCCATTGGTAAGTGTGTCTGCATACTGCTTCAAGCACCCTCCAGTACAGATGCCATACAACGATGCTAAGGAAGCATTCATGGAGTTCGTTCAAGGTAAGAGGGAGCGTTGATCGATCGATAACTCCTCCATCATATTATGATGCTACTGGAGCATTTTATACCATGTAATCATCTCTCAACTCAGTCATCCTTAACCTTCTAACCCTTCTGCTCAACTCCAAGTCTATATCGCTTATAAGTACATGCTCTCCAGCAGATGCAGTGACAACATAAGGCAGTACTATATCCAGTGACTCATTGTATGCTAGATCAACTATTATGCTCATCCCTCCATACTCTTTGCTACAGAGGTTTGGTGCAACCACTGGAACCCTATTCTCCAATGCTCTAGCCTTAACATATATATGCCAAGGCTCGATACCCTCATTCACTATCTTTGAGGGGAAGAAGAGTATATCCGCACCACTCCTTACTGCCAATCTTGCTACCTCAGGGAATACAACATCGTGGCATATACCTATCCCAAACCTTACACCGTTATGCTCAAACATCTTTATCTTCTTCCCTGCTCTTACGATGCTTAACTCCCTGCCAAATGGATGTAGTTTGAGTTGCCTATCTATGATCTTACCATCATGACCTATAACTGGTGCTGAGAGGTATACGCTGCTAGTGTTAGCATTACTACTACTATTGCTATTGCTATTGCTCTCGTTGCTATGACCATAACTGATTTCGCCATCTTCATAAACATGCTCAAAGAACGCTCCTGCTATAACAACCATCCCATGCTCCCTTGCTATATCTTGTATGGGCTTGAGTTCATCTATGCTGTCCAGGGGCTTTGGGTACCACTGCTCTGGTAGACATACTATCTCAGAGTTTGCTGCCCCAACCTGCTGGAGTAGCCTTACAGCATGCTCCATAGCATCATCTGGACTATCCTTCAACTCCAGCTGGAGGAGTGCCACCCTTGTCATTTCTAGGATATAATCCAATGATAATTAATTTATTACTATCTCCTTCCTTTGCAACGAGCATAAAAATAGTTCACCCCTACCTATTTATTCAAGCATGGGAGGTAAAGGTTCATGGTGTATATAAGGAAGGTTGAGATATCTGGCTTCAAATCGTTTGCAAGGAAGAGTACTATACTGAATCTGGATAAAGGGCTTGTATGCATAACAGGTCCGAACGGCTCTGGTAAGAGTAACATACTGGATGCCATAGCATTTGCCCTTGGTGAGAATAGTGTGAGGGTACTCAGGGTAGATAGGTTGCAATCACTCATCCATGATAGCAATGGTAGGAGTAAGGGGGAGAGAGTTGGGGATGATGCTGGGGAGGAGGATGATGATGGAGTTAATGACTCAACTACTACTATAGTAGTTGAAGCTAGAGAGAGGGATAGGAAGAGGAGGGCTGTAAGGGTTAGCATAACGTTCGATAACAGCGATAGAGGGATACCACTAGACTCCAATACAGTGACCATAACAAGGGAGATGTATGGAAATGGAGAGAATCAGTACTACCTGAATGGCAAGCATGTGAACAAATCGACTATAACAAACATGCTTGATGTTGCACTTGCTACGCCTAACAAGTTGAATATTGTGCAGCAGGGTATGGTTATGCGTATAGCGGAACTAAACCCTGAGGAGAGGCGAAGGATAATAGAGGAGATAATTGGCTTAGCATACTTCGATGAGAAGAAGGAAGAGGCTATGAAGCAGTTGGTAGAGGCTGATAGAAGGTTGGAGGTGGCATTGGCAAGGATGGGTGAGATAAGGAGTAGGATAGATGAGCTTGAGCAGGAGCGTAACGATCAGTTGAGGCTTGAGTTCCTTGCCAGAGAGATAGAGAGGCTCAAACGTATACAGATTAGGAGCATGCTCAAACATACTAGAGAGAGACTCACCACTCTTGAGGATATGATAGGGAAGAGGAGGGAGGCTGTTGAGGGTATAAGCAAGAGCATAGATGATTTGAGGAGCAGGATAACAGCAGTCGAGGATGAGAAGGCTAGGTTCATGAAGCATGTTGAGGAGTCATCAAGATCAAAGGCAGAGATAAGTAAACAGTTATCCAGCATGCTAGTTAGGGTTGAGCAGTTGAAGGCTACGCTCAATGCCAATCAGAGTAGGATAGTTACAATAGGGAAGGATATACCCACACTCATAAAGGAGAGGAGCAAACTGGTAGAGAAGGTCAAGGTTGTTGAGCAAGATATCTGTAGGCTTACAACTACCCTTGAGGAGATGATGGATGAGAGGAAGAAGGTGGAGGAGGAGTTGAACTATGTTAGTAGCAGGATAAACATGCTCCTCAAGGAGTACTCAAACAAAAGGGAAGAGGAGAAGAGTGTAGAAGGTGAGTTGAAAAGATTGCTTGATGACATATCAAGCATAGAGTTAAAGCTAGCATTGCTAGATGAGAGGATTAAGATATCCGATGAGAACATGGTAGCATTGCAAAGAAGGAGTTCAGAGATCGGTAAAGAGATGAGCAATATTAATGCGCTAATCTTAACCTTATCAGAGAAGAGATCTGGATATGCCAAAGAGTTAGAGGTGTTAGACAATGCTATAACACAAGCATATGCAAAGAGGGAGAAGTTGACTAGGCAGGTTGATGGAGTATTAACAATACTAGAGAGGGCTGAATATATAGCAACAAGGTATCAGACAGAGATAGATCTAGCAATGCAGGGAGAGGATGGTACTATAGTAAGGCTGATGGATAATGCAGATGGGTTTGGGATAATTGGTATGCTCCAGAGCCTGCTAACATGGGATGCAAAGTACACTAGAGCTGTTATGGCTGTAGGATCTAACTGGTTGAAGACACTCATAGTAAGGGATGTTAAATCCATGCTTGCAGTACTGGAGCATGTAAAGAGGCTAGGGTTAGCAAGGGTTACAATGATACCTCTAGATATGATTGAGGGGTGTGAAGAGGCGAAGAGTGTAAGGCTTAGAAGATTGGGTACAAAGCCCAATAGTGTAAATAACGCTTATAGTGATAACAATGCTTCTTCTGATGCTGATGATAATAATAATAATAGTAATGCTAATGCTAAGGATAATGACGAGCATAGTACATTGTATCCACTATCACACTTCATAACATCAAGATATAGGGGCCTTGTGAACTTTATATTTGGTGATACACTCCTAGCATACTCTAGAGGCGATGCCCTAAGTCTAGCAAGGAGAGGATACAGGGTAGTTACAATGGATGGAGAGTTATTTGAACCTAGCATAAAGGCAGCTACACTAGATATAAACTCAAGGATAAGTGATATAATCAGACTCGTAGCAAGAAGCAGATCGGTTAAGGAGTTGAATACTGCGCTATCACTACTTAAGCAGGTTATAGAGAGGAAGAGGGAGGAGGTTAAGGGGCTTGAGACTACCATACAGGATATGGAGATGAAGAGAAGGGAGATCACCTCTTATATAACAAGGATAGATATGGAGATGGAGCATGCTAAGATCACATTGGCTAGATATGAGCAGGTTATCAAAGAGAACAATGCTAGGATCGAGAGGATAAGTGATGAGATCCTTGGTATGAAGGAGCAGGTGAAGGGGCTTAGAGAGGGACATTCTACAATTGGGGAGAGGATATCTGCTCTTAAAGAACGTATGAATACTCTGGCTAAGGATAAAGAGGGGTTAGAGATAGCTATGGAGGAGATCAATAGAGCAAAGGCTTCACTTACTGCTAGATTTGAGCAACTTGATAGAGAGAGGAGGGGTTTAATGACAAGTATAGCAGCAAAGAACTCAGAGAGAGATGGTATGTTAAGGCGTATAGATGAGATATCTAAAGGGTTGGAGCAGGCAAAGGCTGGTGCAAGGGAGAGTGCTGTAGCTGTGAAAAGGTGCAGGGATGAGTTGAATAGATGCATAGAGGAGTTGAAGGTATTAAGGGATAGGGAGCAGGAGGTTATTGATGCATCCTCATCATCGCTTGCAAGGTTACATAGATATGATGAGGAGTTGAGGTTATTGATGGATGAGGAGAAGAGGCTGAGCAGACAACTATCCATGCTTGAAAGGGAGTTGGCACTATATAGCAAGGAGTACAACGACCTTAAATCAAAGGAGGAGAGTCTTATAAAAGAACTCAGTAGCAGTAACAGTAACTACGGGGATCATGATGAACATGAACGTGAGTATGGATATGATGGGTCTGATATCAATAACCTGCTTGAAGGGTTGGAGGAGGAGTACAACATGCTCAAGAGCAATGTAAACCAGCTTGCAAACAGGAGTTACATGCAACTCATAGATGGATACAGGGGCATGTCGGAGAAGAAGAACCAACTTGAAGAGGAGAGGAATGCCATAGTAAGGTTCATAGAGCAGATAGAGGGAGAGAAGAGGCAACTCTTCCTCGATGCATTCAGCAAGGTGGATAGGGAGGTTAGAAGCATATTCTCTACAATGAGTGATGATGCTGGTGCAGCATGGCTTGAGATTGACGATGCTGATGGGGATATATTCTCCTCTGGCATAGCGTTCATTGTGCAGTTTCCAAACAAATCTGCTAGAGAGTCGAACTCACTCAGCGGGGGAGAGAAGACTATAGCAGCGATAACATTCCTTCTAGCATTACAGTCACTCAAACCAGCACCGTTCTACCTCTTCGATGAGATAGATGCACATCTGGATAGTGTTAATACTGATAGGTTGAAGAGGATAGTAAGGGAGAGGGCTAACATAAGCCAGATAATAATGGTTACCCTGAAGGATGCTCTGGTTGCTAGTGCAGATATGATATATGGTGTATATGCAAGGGATGGTGTATCACAGGTTATAAGGTATAGGATACCTATAGCAAGATGAGAGGATGATTAACTAACTGGAGTAATGCAAATACAAGCAAGCATGATAAATACGATAACAACCAACTAACTAACTATTCAGGAGGTGGAAGTATCTAACAGTATAGATATTAATTAGACATCGCCAAGTTTCTCAATGTATTCTCTATACACATCCATGTATGCTCTCTCATTACCTATATCCCTGAATCCCTCCTTCTCTATCTCATATGTGTAGATACTCCTGCCCCTTGCTATAATATCCATGAATACCTTGTTCATGCTACTAACCCTATCACTTGGTATGAACTCAAGTATATCACTCTCCATAACGTAGCATCCTATATTTATCAATCCCTTAAACTCTGGCTTCTCCATCCACCCTATTACCTTGCCTATGCTATCAACATCTATGAACCCGTAATCCAACCTTGCTGTATACTGCATCACAGCCATCGTTGCTATCATGCTACCATCCTCTTCATGCCTTGTATTGTGAGCATTAACCATAGCACATAGGTTGAACTCGTAGAGGGAGTCGCCATACAAGCATATGAACCTATCATGGTTGGGGAGCAGGTGAGCAGCACTCTTCAACTGACCAGCAGTACCTAATGGTCTATTTGCTCTAGCATACTCTATCTTCACGTTTAGCATACTACCATCACTAAAGTAATTCTCTATAACCCTACCTAGGTAACTTGTGCATATTATGATATACCTTATCCCATTCGAGCGTAGCCATTCTATTATATGCTCAAGCAATGGTTTATCTGCAACTGGAAGCATGGGTTTGGGCATAACAAGTGTCAATGGATGCAGTCTTCTACCAAGCCCCCCAGCAAGTATTACTGCAACGTCAACAACATCGTTGCTCATAATAATCCCTCTTATCCTGCTCTACCCGTCTTGCTAACTCCCTCCATCTCTTCTGTATCTGTATTATTATAATCCTTATATCTTACAAGTATTCTATTCACCTTATTCAGAACATCCATTGGATTCTGACCAAACACTATTATCATGGGCTCCTTACCCCAATCTCCCCTATGGTATACGACATCTGGTACTCTGGATTGTGCTGATATAGGTACTGATGCTGATATGATAGCCTGCTCTATACCCCATCTTACACTCATACCTTCCCTCTTCTTGATATACTCTGGCTCTTTGCTTCTATCGTAGCCTGCTATGCTTAAACCTAACCCCTTGCATATATCAAGTATTATATCATCATACCTTATGTTCATTGCAGATCTTATGCTAGCATCATATCTCATTGCTGTTAGCACTGCATCTGCAACGTGCTTGGATGCACCATAGCGTATAGGTCCTGCTGCTCTAGCATACCCATGCTTCTTATCTTTACCATGCTCATATCTCACTATCCTACCAGCAACTCCAGCAACATCATCACGGGATTCTGCTCCTTCTCTAGCAAATACTAGATTGCTCTGTGACTCAGGTATGAGCAGAGCAATACCATCTGTGAACTGAAGTATATCGATTGCTCTTCCAAGTGCTACTACAACAGCATTATCATCATCAGTACCAACAACATATTCGTTACCTATAAGCGGTATCATTGTAGAACCATCTATACTTGAAGCATTCATTATGGTAATGTGTGTGAAGTTATTTGCTATCCTTACTGCTGATGCCAGGTCGTTACCCTTTGCCAACTCTGCTGCTATTGCTGCTGAGAATACACTACCAGCACCATGTAACCTTGGACCCCTGATCCTTCTATTTGTGAATGTATAGAATGTACCCTCATGGTAGAGCAGATCAGTAACATATCCATCATCATGATGATCATGATCATTATTATTACTATCATCATCATTTCCTTTACCCTCATCCCTTTCTCTCTGCATATGCCCGCCTTTTATAACAACGCTCTTTGCTCCTAAAGATGTTATCCTCTCCGCTGCTCTACGTGCATCATCATATCCTCTTATCTTCATAGAGGATAACCACTCAGCCTCCATGATATTTGGCGTTATGATGGTTGCTAATGGTACCATCTTTTCTATATAGTATGATCGTGCATCTCTCTTGAGGAGGTATCTACCACTGCCTGCCCTAAGCACTGGATCGATAACCACACTCATCCCATCATAATCTGTATGCTTTAATGTATCAGCAACAGTATCTATTATGCTCTTGCTGTAGAGCATGCTTATCTTTATTACAATACGACCTTGTAGATCCTCAAGCAGTGCTGATATCTGTGCTCTTACGGTATCTGCATCCATTGGCTTTACCTTGGTTATGCTAGATGCGTTCTGTGCTGTAACTGCTGTTATAACATTCATGCAATACACACCTAGAGCAGAGCATACCCTTACATCTGCTTGTACACCAGCACCAGAACTGCTATCTGAGCCTCCTATACTTACTACATACATCATTATATTTGCATAGTGCAGATCAAATATCTACCTATCCATACATAGTCTCTAATATAGTATATTCATCGAATGATCATGTTTTCCTGTATAATTGCATATTTTACTTGAATATATACAAGAATATGGATTCTGTAAGTATATATCTAGAATAAATACAGTATTTATAATTTATGAATGTAAAATGTGGTTATTACACACTAACTTTAAAAAGTATATAATCGTTAATTTTGACATGGAAGATGAAGTGATAAGAGAAGCTTCCAAGGTATTGACAATACTCTCAAAATATGATGCCTTGAAGATATTTTTGCAGAGCATAGAGGGGATAGAGGCCGAGACCGAGGCTCCAGAGAAGATAGGCCTGACTAAGAAGCAGTACTACACAAGGCTTAAGCAGTTGGTAGATGTTGGGCTCATAGAGAAGAACAAGGGTAAGTATGTACAGACAACTCTAGGAAGGATAATCTATGAGAGGTCGCTACAGGTACTATTTGAGCAGGTGAGGAATGCAAAGAAGTTACAGATGCTTGATGTGCTCAAGAGCAGTGGCAAGTTCGATATGGATGAGATCTACAAGTTGCTCTCCATAAAGGTTGAGGAGGCCAAGGCAAAGGTATTCATGGACTACGATGATTTTACAAACATGCTGGTAGAGAGGATGAGTAATGCATCTAGTGAAGTGCTGTATGTGACGAGGTTCTTCAATGAAAATGTTACAAACACAGTTATTGAGTTACAGAAACGTGGTGTTAATGTGAGGATGATAGTAGATAGGATGTTGATGGAAGGGCATACAAGGGATAAGGCAGTAAGGCAGGAGCACAAAGAGAGGATGGAGAAGATGATGGTAGCAACTGTACCATTCTACCCAGAGAATGTAGATAGGAAGGTTACAGATGTGCCATTCAGCTTTATGATAATAGATGGTAAGGAGATCTGTATTGAGCTTGTCAATGCTAATAGTCCAGAGAGGTTCTATGCTGGTGTGTATGTGAGTGATGAGAGACTTGCAAAGCAGCTGATAGGCTTATTTGAGACATTGTATGCTGGTACAGCAATAGCTAGAACAAACAGGTGAGAAAGAAGGAAGGAGGAAGGAGGAGAAGAGAGAAAGTATATACTACAAGGTAGTATTGTGAGATAACTTTCTGCACATCTTTGGTGGACCGGGCGGGATTCGAACCCGCGACCTCTCGCTGATCCCATACCATCTATTATTGTTGGTATATTGCATGGGATCATCCGCGTGCGAGGCGGACATTCTACCGCTGAACTACCGGCCCAGAGGCTATTATAATGATGAGCACTTAAAGTTTAACCTTACATACTAGCGTATCAGCTCATTAATATCCTGTATCGTATGATCAATTCTTGTATAATACTATAGCAATTTTTCTTACTACTACTAACTATGCTTGCTCTGTACCACACTCAATGCAGAAACTTGCATCCTTATCCAGTCTTGTTCCACATGCTATACAGAATTTAAAGTTCTCAGTCTCATTGCCTGCTTTCTTACTCACACTCTCCTTCTTCTCCTCTCTACCCTGTACCTGCTCCTTTACCTTTGAGAAGAGCGTTGTCACTGCTCCAGTAGGTAGAAACTCTTCGCTCACATCCATCCTGTACTCCTCTTCCCTCTCCTCCATGTAAAGCATCAGTCTAGGCATCCTATGCTTTGGATGCAGACCATCATCATTTGGACACTTAACTGCATCCATCTTGCACTCAACCTCGACCATCTCACCAAGCCATCTTGCAAACTTGAGGAGTGTCATCTCTGGTGTAGAGTAGGTTAATGTATGTAATGACATGTAATCCTCTGCAGCATTCTTTGCATTGAATACCTTCATGAGAAGGTCTATACCATTATATTATTTATTTTATACTATGCTATGAACCATCATCATCATTATATATGCCAGATAACCTAAGATACACATACATGGAGGGATGAGTTAACAACTAACCATCCATTATTTCATTTCATTTCACTGCCTTCATTAAATCTCCGTTTCTACACTACCTGACATCCTCTACAAATACAACGTTGCTAACTATGTTGCTAACTATGTTGCTAACTATGTAATCTTTCTACTCCTCCTAGCACTACTGCCTCTTCTCTTCTTCTCCTTCTTCGCCTCTTCCTCTTTCTCCTTCCCTGTTTCTTCCTTTGTTTGGACTGCAGCATCAGCAGACCTCCCTTCATCATTTACCTCTTCGCTCTGCTGCTTACCGCACTTTGGACAGAACTTTGCCCTTGAAGGTATTGTAGCACCACAGTATACACATTGCTTTGTATCCTTCTGCTGTGCTTCCTTGACAAGGGATTGGGGGGTTCTCTGTGCTACCTGTTGCGTAAACTGTTCTATAGATGGTGATGGTTTTACCATTGCTGCTGTTGCTGTTGCTGCTACTTGCCTAGCCTCCCGTTGCTGCTTCTCTCTTCCTATACTTGCGTCTAATTCAAGTATCACCTTGACCATCAAGAAGCCAAGGGATGAGAACTGTCTAAGAAAGTCTCCCATCCTTGTGAAGTATGCTCTCTCATCTATCCTACCCTCTTGGTAGAGTGTATGGGCATCTAGGAAGGCCTCATAACTGCCTTGCACATCGTTGAGTAGGTTCTTCAACTTATCTACCAATGGTCCACGTGTATTATAACCAAGTTGACCCATAGATAGAATTGGAGCAGGGAATAAATAAATTAAGTGTTTTAATTCATGCTGTTGATACAAACCTCTACTAACTAAATTAATACCTTATGTAGATAGAAGAAGGTATGTCATGCTACTATATGGTTATGATTGGTCTAGTCTGTGATAACTAACTCAGCTCCTCAATGACTCCTCTATGAACCTCCTTATCACATCCTTGGGAGCAGCGCCTATATGCTGACCTGCCACTTGACCGTTCTTGAAGAGCAGTAGTGTTGGTATACTGTATATCTCGTACTCCCTTGCAACGTCCTGATTCTCATCAACGTTGAGCTTTAGGAACCTAACCCTTCCATCGTACTCACCAGCAAGTTCTTCAAGGACTGGGGCAACCATCCTGCATGGTCCACACCACTCTGCCCAAAAGTCAACCAGAACAGGTATGTTGGAGTTCAACACATCCCTCTCCCATGACTCTAGACTTGTCTTCTGTACCTTTGCCATGGATGGGTAGAAGGATAACCTACTAATAATTTTTTAGGAATGGGTAATATTTTCCAGGGTAGAGGTTATATTTAAGATGAGAGAATCTACAATGTTGATATCAAGGGTCAGGGGCTCTGGGGGCTACATACTTGCAGATCTACACGAGGATGAGATAGGTAGAGCAAGGCTTGCTGGGGAACTCTTCATAGGCGCATTGGGCAGGGTTGACGAGGATAGGATAATCTCTTACTACTGTAACTCATGTAGCATGGAGATTGAAGGCTCTCCAATAATAAGGAATAGTGATGCTAAGGAAGAGGTTGCTAAAGGGCATATCCTGCTAGAGCAGGGAGAGTATGTATGCAGGGAGTGTAATGGTATAATAGCGAGGTACAAGGTCTTCATCAAGCCAAGCAATACCACAAGTGATGCTGATAAGGTTAGAGGTGGTAAAATAATGGCTCGTCATGAAGCAAAGGGGATGATGGCTGAAGGTAGAAGGGGAGAGGATATAAGCCTAATGAAGGTTATAGATGAGAGGGTTGGTGTATTCTACAAAGGTAACAAGGTAGGATCCATTAAGGATATGATAGCCATGGATGGGAGGAAGCTCTTTCTATTGATTGAAAGGAGTGATGGTAACTCTGGCAGTTATGAACTGCTTGTACCATGGGAGATGGTTGAGCGCATGGGATATGATGGTATAAATGTAAAAGGTAGGGTATGCAGTAAGTGCATGTATGAGAACTCTATCCTTGATCTTTACTGTGCTGAGTGTGGTAATAAGCTACAAGAATGAATAAAAGTATCACTCAGTTATGCGTAGTCCTTAACTCCTTCCTCTTTATCTTCCCTGTATCTGTCTTTGGCAACTCGTTTATGAACTCTATTATCCTTGGATATGCATACTCTGCAAGCCTCTTCCTAACTGACTGCTGTATCTCCTCCTTCAACGCTTCAGATGGTTCATACCCTGGCTTGAGTACAACATATGCCTTGATCACATGCCCCCTTATCTCATCATGCCATGGTACAACTGCGCTCTCGAGCACTGCTGGATGCTGGTTTATCGCTTCTTCAACCTCTGCAGGACCTATCCTGTACCCTGCTGCCTTGATCAGATCATCTGTCCTTGCTACAAACCATATGAACCCTTCAGCATCCTTGTAGCCATTGTCTCCAGTGTATAACCATCCATTCCTCACCTTCCTTGCAGTATCCTCCTGCCTGTTCCAGTAGCCTATGAATGCTACTGGGTTTGGCATCTTCACTGCTATCTCCCCAATCTCATTTGGCTTTGCTATATTACCATTCTCATCTAGAACCTCAACCACGAACCCTGGTGTTGCCTTCCCTATAGAGCCTGGTTTTGGGCCCATGAGTGAGTAGCAGTTGGTAACTATTATGTTTGCCTCTGTCTGCCCATATATCTCGTTCAATGGCACATTCAGTTTATCCATGCACCATCTAACCAGTTCTGCACCAACTGGCTCCCCAGCGCTTCCCAATGCTCTTAATACAAGATCGTACTCCTTCCTAGGCTCATCCTTGAACTTACGCATCATCCTCAACGCTGTAGGCACTATATAAGCACATGTTACCCTATAGCGCTCCATTATGCTGTATGCCCATGCTGGATCGAACTTACCACTTCTAGGGGTTACAACAACAGGATAGCCAAAGTAGAGCGATGGGAAGAGCACATCCCCTATTGCTGCTACCCAAGCCCACTCAGATGGTGTCCAGAATACATCCCCTTCCCTTGGTGCCATCTCAAGGTAGAGTTGGTAGCATGGTATGCATCCGAGCAGGAAGCTGTGGGGTAGAAGCACGCCTTTTGGTAGACCAGTTGTGCCTGATGTGTAGAGCATATGAGCAGGGTCTCCTATCCTTGTATGTACAGGCTTGAAGTTTGTAGAACCACTCTTTAGTATGCTATCAAGATCATGGAACTCGTTACCATTACTGCTATGGACTGAGAATGCCTCTATGCTTAAACCATCAAGTGCTGGCCTTACCTTATCCTTCAGCGAATCATCGAATACAAGCGCTTTGGCATTGCTATCCGTTAACCTATACTTTATTGCATCTGTACCAAATAGAGTGCTCATGGATAATGCTATTGCACCAATCCTGTATGCTGTGAGCATAGCAACTAGTGCCTCTGGACCTTGAGGTACAAGTATGGCTATCCTATCCCCTCTCCCTATCTTGAGATCTGTTAATGAGTTAGCAAGTCTATTGGACATGTTCAATAGATCCGTGAATCTGTACATCCTTGTGCTACCATCGCTACCCTCATAGTATATTGCTATCCTGCTACTCTCTGCATGCTTATCAAGCATCTCAACACCCATGTTGAAGTACTCTGGCAGCTCCCATACAAAACTCCTACATAGGGCATCATAACTTGAGCAGTCAAACCTCCTTATATCGAAGTTAGAGAAGCCCATCCCACTTGCTAACTAAAGGGAGCAACTACTGTATTAATAAACCTTATCGGTAGTATCAGTATAACAGTAGTAGTATAGTGTAAGATAATCTATTCTACCTCTCTTCCTTATTACTTTACCTTCATTGCAGCATCTGATAGTTCGTTAATCTTTGTCAGTAGCATGGCTATGAACTCCTGAAACTCATCCCTGCTTGGATCACGCATGAGTATACGCCTGCTCTGGTAGTAGAATGAGTTGTATACCCTACCAATGATTATGCCTAGGGATAGAGCATCTTTACCATCCATTGCATGCAATGGGCTTAGAGCATCTACAAGCATATTGACTCTATCTACATCATCTATACACTCCTTTACCTTTGCATTGATCACATCCCTTATCCTATCATCCATGTAATGGTCTTACCATGGATCGCTTTTTAACATGTTGTTCCTAGTTGCTAGCCTGTAGTAATAATACTTGTAACCTTCCTAGCAATGATCCTCTGCATCTCCCTTATGCTATTAACGAACTTGTACTTAGCCTCTCTCTCATCTACAGCATCTATTGCTATACCATCCTGCATGAACGTTACATCCTTGACTGTAGCCTTGCTCATCAATGTTGATAGAAGGACAACGAAGTTTGTGAAGACAGCATTATCCCTATACCTATATACTATCTTGCTTCCTCCTCCTCTACCATTACCATTGGTATCTGTTACTGGCTTGGGATCTATTGGTAGTATGAGGTCCTGGGATATCAACCCGTTCATGAATGCCTCCATATCGTTCTTAACAGACTCCTCTAGTGCATCTATCTCGCTATTCATCCTTGCTCTCATGCTCTCAATATCTTCATCCTCATAATGGTAACCTATAATCCTGGCAAACTCTTGGTCTATTGCCTTATCCCTCATCCTTGCATCAAGATCTACAAGCTCCTGCCTTAGCCTTGCTACCTTATCCCTGTTCACCTTTATCCTTGCTGCCAGTTCATCAAGGTAGTAGAGGTCCAAATCTATCTATAGTTATGCTTACAGGATATCTTTTTAGTAATGGTGTATAAATGAGTAGACATCTTATAGCATTTTATTATTACTACTAATTAACCAGTGGTATGCAGCGATGGTCTAAAGTGTATGCTATCATTGCCCATCATTCCCCTAGCATATACATCGTACTCCCTGCTTGGATCTCCCCTCAGCCCATATGTGTATGCTAAGCAGTTGCCAAGGCAGCCACATCTCTCGCATATTGGGCTTGGCATGTTTGGATCTGCACTACCCATGCTGCATGGACTCTTTATCCTACCAAATGCATCTACTGCTATGCACATCCAGTTTGGGCATCTATTGCCCCAAGGCTTCCTGCTAACATTCAACTGTGCTTCAGTGTTAAGGATGAATTCATAATGCTCCCTCTTCAGCCTTATAAGTTCATCTATGAGCACATCCCTCTCTCTACCAAATGGGAGCCAGAGGGGATCGTTCTCACTGAATGGTGTATGGAACTGGAAGACTATGCCCTCAACTATACCATACCACTCCTTAACCATCTCTGCCACATGCTTATAGTTCAAGGAGTTTATAGTAACGTTCACTGTGGTATAGAAGCCCTTGCCCTTCTTTCCATAAGTGCTTGTGAACTCTACTATGTTCTGCCTTGCCCTATCGTATGTCTTGCCTCTTATCATATCATGAACCTCTCTAGGCCCATCAACTGAGAAGATGTAGAGCACTATACCCTTGAAGAACTTGATGGGTAGAGTAGCGTTGGTTACTACAGTACACTTGCCATACATCTCATTGCTGAAGAGTTCTATAACATCTGGCCTAAGATAAGGCTCTCCTCCAAGCAGATATACATGTACAACATTGTACCTCTTCTTGAATACCTCATCTATAACATGCTTCCAGCCTTCTACACTCAACTCTTGAAGAGATGAGTTCCTGCTAGCCCACCAGTAGCAGTGTGAGCAGTGTAGGTTGCAGTAATTGGTTACATCTGCAGAACCATAGAATGGGCTCCTCTTGCCTAGCATAGACTTTATCGCCTTGTAGGATATGTGCCAGTATTGGGGATCTTTCAGCATATTTATGATATTCTTTGCATCGTGTAGGTGGAGCATGTATATGAATTATAAGATAAATATTTAAAGATTATTTTTATTAGTCCTGTATAGGGTGCAAGGTTCTATACTTGATCTCTCTCCTAGATTTAGATTGTTTGTAATCAAGATTACAAACTAAAGCATATCATCCAACCCATTATACTAATGCCATGGCCGTAATGGATACAAGAAGGGGTACGAGAAGGAGCAGGAATAGCAGGAGAGGTATCCTAGGTATAGAGTCTGCAATAGTGATGATAGCATTCGTTGTGGTTGCAGCAGCACTGGCATTTGTAGTACTGAATGCAGGATTTGGCACTACACAGAAGAGCAAGACAACTATAAGTGAAGGCTTAAAGTCTGCAACAGGAGCAGTTGAGGTAGCAGGGCTAGTTACTGGTGGTGGTGATCCTAGTACAGGAAGGTTACTGCACTACAGTATACCAATAAAGCTGGCTAGTGGAGCAGGTGAGGTTAACCTTCAGCAGAACTTGACTGCAGTAAAGTACTTCAGCAAGACAGTAAACTTTGACAATATATATATTGGTACCGAGAGAACTAGTGCCTCATATAGCAATGTAGCAGCTGTATTTGATGACTCTACATGCAATCCTACTGATGTAGCTGATGATGAGGTATGTGCAGTGATATGGTGGAGCAATAGCATACAGGACAATGATATACTTGATGGTGGTGAGGTAGCAGTACTGACCATAGTCTTTGGTGCAAACATGCAGCCAGAGCAGCTAGATGTTCTTCATACAGAATTGATAATATCTGGTGGTTCAGTATTAACTGTAGAGAGGTCAGTTCCAGTTATAACAACTAGCGTAGTGAACCTAGGATAAATAAAGGTGAAGCAAGATGCAGATAAGAGGAATAACAACCCCCCTACTTTTTTTGTTGAAGATAAACTTCTCTTCCAGAATACTCCTAACAGGTATGCTTTTATCACTACTATGGTTCCTCATCTACTACAATGCTAGAGAATACTTCTTTCATCCATTATACTTCATCTTACCTTCACTCCTTATAGTGCTTGTACTTGTAGCATTACCCTCATCACTTACAAAGTTTGCAAAAAATAACATGGATAACAGCAACAGTAATAGTAGTGATATGCTAGCAGGTATAGATGCAAGTAACATACATGTTGAAGAGGTCAAGTTATCACAGCAAGACTCTGATTCAAATACAGATAATGCAATTATTACCAATGAAAATACATTAGAAACATCTGCCAGATCAGTTGCAATAGATGAATCTATGATACAGCAGATGGTTGATGAGAAGATAGCTTCTATAGCAGGTAGTGTTGGCGAAGCAGTACAGAAGGCTAGCGATGCAATAAACACTGTCAATGCTGTAAGGACAGATATAGATAATCTGAAGAAGAGTATGAAGGATCTAACAGAAGCATTCGAAACTACTTTGGTTGATTTTAAAGCATTCCAAGCAGAGATAGCAAATCCATTGAACTTCATGCGCAAATACTTTGATCAACTCAACATAGATGCAGTATCAGATCCAACGCTGCCACTACAAAAGTCAGATATAAACATTGCTAGCAATGGCAATGGTAAGGAAAGACATGATAACGATAAGATTGCAGATAGAGATACTAGCAATAGTAACATCAACGATGATCATGATAGTAATGAACACATGCTTATCAAGAAGAAAGAAGAAGAAGGTATAGTTACTATTAGTAATAGCAACAAGAACAATATAACAGATTCTAGCATAGAAAAGCTTTACAAGGATGATACAAAGGAAGCATCTAGCAAGAGCATACTTTCACTTGCACAAGCAAATGGGATAACCCTAGCAATGCTAATGGAGCTCATATTAACTATAGGGGAGTTTATGAAGAGATTTGGCAATGAGTATGCTAATATACTGCATGTGCAGTGCAAATTGCTCAACCTTAGCAATGAAGCTGAGAAGATCGTGTATAGCATAGTTGATATGCTTGGTAAATCAACCTTAACGCCAGAGGAATGTGCAGTCTCACTCTACATGCTTGCTGATGTGCTTGGCATAAAGGATAATGATGCCGATACCCTCTATGCAAGGCTGAGGATGAGCATAAAGAGTAACCAGATTAACTCCAAAGGTGTTGATGAGCATGAGCATGGGTGATATGCCATGGTATCTGCTGTATTCACTGAGAGTATACTGCTTATAGCATCAATAACCATAGCAGCAATATTTGCAAGCACTGTTATAAGCAAGAGCACAATTATCCAATCATTCTTTGCTACACAGACACAGATGCAAAGAGAAACTGCGCTAACAAGCATAAAGGTGATATATGTTAATGCTAATGACACTACTGTGAAGGCATGGGTTAAGAATACTGGCATGTATAGCATATCTAACCTTGATGCAGTTGATGTATACTTTGGAGAAGTTAATGCCTTACAAAGGATACCATACAACACAGCGAGTACTCCAAAATGGGTTTATGATAATACTGATACATGGAATCCCAAACAGACAAAAGAGATTACAATAACTCTAGATAGTGCAATACAACAAAACAAGACGTATATGCTGAAGATAGCATTGCCAAATGGAATAACCGATGAATACATATTCTCAACCTGATTGATCTGTTATGGGCTTCAGTATAGTCATAGCATCTGCAATAATGTTCATAGCAATACTAACCTCTCTAGCAGTTATGCTAACAGTTGCAAGCAATATGCATAAAACGAATGACGCTATGGTTAAGAGTACTATGATGAGGAAGGATTTTAATGAGACTAGCATAGATATAAGTGATCTAGTAATAGATGGTAGTGATAGAAGGCATATAACGTTTGTATTAAACAATGATGGTAAGAGTAAGTTATTTAATTATACACACTTTGACTTAATTGTGACTTACTACTATACAGATTCTATGAACAATGATGTTATGCATATAGAAAGGTTACCATATAGCAATACACTACAAGAAGGACGATGGACATTGAGTATACAGAATGATGTTATAGATCCTAATATATTAAATCCAAAGGAGAATGCTAGTGTGGAGGCTATGCTAAGTAATCCTATAACCTCTACACCATCAACAAGTATAGTCATCACAGTTTCTACAGATAACGGCGTTGTAGCAACATTAGCAAGTACGACATGATGGTGAGTTAGTTATATGGTAAGGATAATCTCAACAACCAATGAGGAGATAGATAGACAGCTAGGAGGAGGACTACCATTACCCTCTCTCATACTCATAGAGGGAGAGCATGGATCTGGAAAGAGTGTCATTGCAGCACTATTCACATATGGTATGCTTGCAGCAGGTATGAGGGTTCTTATGATAAGTGAGAGCAACATAAGAGAGTATATAGATAAGATGAAGGCTATAACCTACAACTTCTCAATACATTTTCTTAAGAGGAGGTTGATAATGCTCCCTCTACACGTATATGGTGCAAAGTGGTCTAGAGAACATGCAAAGTATCTACTCCCAATAATAAGTAGATATATAAATGCAAATGCAGACAAGTTCGATGCTGTAGTTATAGATTCCATCTCATTGCTAACGATGTATGCTGAAGAGGAAGCAATACTGGATTTCATAACAAGATGCAAGAATCTGGTTACAAACGGTATAAGCATAGCGCTTACAGCACATCCATTATCTATAAATGAGAATATAGGTTCTAAACTGAGATCTGCATCTGACTGCTATATAAGGCTCAAGTCTGTGAATGTTGCTGGGAGAGATGTTAAATCTGTTGAGATAGTCAAGATATTAGGTTCTATGGGGCAGGTGAATTCGCAGTTCAGCGCTGAGGTTAGCAGCATATTTGGTTTGAAGATAGTACCAATAGCTATGGCTAATGCATAATCATATAGCAAGCAAAAGAAAGGAAGGGTGATCAATAGTGTCTATTCAGATGCAGATAAAGAACAAGAGATTTCAAGAACTCATAAGCAAGTACAGGTACCTTAGAGAGTATGTTGAGAGGTTTGTAGGTACTGGATATAGTATACCAGCATTCTACGAGAAGTTGGAGGATAGCCTTAAGTTTGTCAAGAAGCCCAATGTACTCTACCCTATAAGCGAGCAGGTATTCATTCATGTATATGCCATGCAGGAGAGTGCTGACGGTTACACTCTATACGGTGTCATAGAGCCTCCAGAGCCCCATCCACTTCTCATACAGGCAGTGAATAAGATATTTGCTATACATGCTGGAACTATAAGCCCTCCAAACGAGTATCAGGAGAAATTCCTTATCCTAGATGAGTTCCTAGCAAATACGTGCGTGAAGGTTAATGGTGATGTTGATTACTCAAAGGCATTACTTAAGAATAACAAGGTACTTGTAAATGCTGAGGAGTTTGAGTATCTAAAGTACCACTTCATAAGGAGGAGGATAGGCCTTAGTCTTCTAGAGCCATTCCTCACAGACCCTTACCTAGAGGATATAACGATAATGGGTAATGGCAATGTATATGTAGTACACAAACTCTTTGGGCCATTAAAGTCAAGTGTATGGCTAAGCAATGATGATGTTGAGGAACTTATGATAAACATGGCTGAGCAGGTAGGCAAGACGATATCACATGCTAGACCTGTAGTTGATGCTACTCTTCCTGAAGGCTCAAGGATAAACATAGTCTTTGGCAAGGATATAAGCAGGAGAGGTACAAACTCAACAATTAGAAGGTTTGCTAGCGTACCTCTCTCAATAACGCAGATAGTTGCATCAAACACATTAGATGCTAGAGAGGCAGCATACCTATGGATGATGATAAATGAGGGTATGAGTATATTCATATGTGGAGAGACTGCATCTGGCAAGACAACAACGCTAATGGCTTCATGTGCATTCATAAGCCCTACATGGAAGGTTGTTAGCATAGAGGATACACCTGAGATAACTCTTCCACATGCTAACTGGACGAGCGAGGTTACAAGGGATACAGGGAATCCTCAATCTAGTGTTACTATGTTTGATCTCCTCAAGGCAGCATTAAGGCAGAGACCAAACTACATACTGGTTGGGGAGATAAGGGGAGCAGAAGGGAATATAGCATTCCAAGCGATGCAAACTGGGCATCCTGTTATAAGCACGTTCCATGCAGCAACTGTAGCAAGCCTTATACAAAGGCTTACAAATGAACCAATAAATGTTCCAAAGACCCATATAGATAACCTTAACATAGCACTATTCCAGAGTGCTGTACAAGGCAAGCAAGGCAAACTTGTTAGAAGAGTGTTGAGTATAAACGAGATAATAGGCTATAACCCTGCAACTGATAGCATAATGTTCATACCAGTATTCAACTGGGACCCTGGAGAGGATATAGCATTGTATAGGGGTAAGGGTAGCAGTGCGCTATTCGCTACCAAACTGTTAGTAAGAAGGGGATTATCAAAGAAGGATGAATCATTACTCTATGATGAGTTGGAGATGAGAGCATCGATAATAAAGCATTGGATAAGCAACAAGATCTTCAACTATCACGATGTATACAATCATATAGTTAAGGTCAAGGAGATGGGCTTGCAAGCATACATGGAGAGGATGGGTGTAAAGTATGAGTTTGCTAAGTAAGTTAGTAACGAAGCAGAGTAGTGTTAGCAGAGCAATGCTCTACTTTGTAACATTCCTCTACTCCATCTCAACTGGACAGGTATCAGCAACTGAACTGATAAATGTTGCTAGAACATCTAACTATGCACACTATTCAAAAGCCATGCAAGATATATATGCGCTAGGTATAACATGGAGGTATAATCTTGCACATGCATCTGAGTTGGTGGCATCAAGATTCCTTAGCAGTGATCTCGCATTCAACCAGATGCTCATGAAGTTGGCACAGATAATAAGGTTAGGAGAGAATCTAGCACAGTTCTTGAAGCAGGAGTTGGATGTTACAATACAGGCATACAAGACACATTATGAGAAACAGTTAGAGAGCATAAAGTTGCTGACTGGATTATACTCAACTATGATGTCAACAGCAATATTCATGATAGCAGCCTCAATAATAATGGGTATATTCTCAGGCTCTGCAGATAGCAACATGATAATTGTAAGTATATTTGCATCTCCAGCAGGGCTTGGTGCATTTGTATTCCTTATGTATAAAGGCTTCCCTAGAGATGAGATAGTTAGTGAAGGTAGAAGCATAGCAGATAGATACAGGTTATTTGCTTATCCATGTATAGCAAGTAGCGTAGGAATAGCATTACTCTTGTTCATAACAGATATTCTTGCTAGTAAGTTACTTGTTATGGTAGTTGCATCACTACCCCTGATTGCTTTAGGTTACTATACAAGAAAGATAGAGAATAGGGTTTATGCTCTCAACTACTGGTATCCAGCATTTGTAAGATACTTTGGTGAAATATACTCGACTATAGGCTCGTTGCGAAACACGCTTAGAACAGCGTTGAAGAGTGATTTTGGTCCATTAAATCCATATCTTAAAGCATTACTTAACAGGGTTGAGAATAAGGTTAATGCTGATGATGCGTTTGAGCAGTTATCCAATGAAACAGCAAACAGACTCATCACAGATACAAACATAATAATAGTCAAATCACTGCAGAAGGGTGCAAACATGGGTATAGTAGGATTAACCCTAGCAAATCTTGTTACTACGCTCAATGAACTCTACAATAAAAGGCTTCAGATAGCAAAAGTCTTTGATATGACACTGCTCATACTTCACGTACTATCTCTCGCAACATTAAGCCTTATGGCTACACTAACCCAGATATTCTCAAGATTGTTCAGTAGCAAGGAGGTGCAGATGATAATGCCACTAACAGTTGTAGACCCAGCATTACTACAGACATTGTTGCCAGTGATAGTTGTTATCATTTCTATAATAAATGCGCTAGCAGGGAAGATAGCAAGGGGAGGATACCTCAAGACTATCTGGTTTAACCTTGGTCTATACATCATGATAGGTTCAGCAACTATGTATGCAACGGATATGTTCATGTCAAGACTGATGGAATTGGTTATGAGCATAGATCCAACAAGCATATTCAATTAGTTCGGTTAGTTAGTATAAACATGTAACTAACTAACTAATGCACTCTAATGAATGGTTAATTAAGATTCTTTATGTATATCTTTGCTCTAGTATCTATGCATGATAATGATAAGGTAGCGTAGTCGTTTATATACTCGGACTTGCCAAGTACAAGATAGCCATTCTGCTTCAATACATTGCATATATTACTTATTATCCTATTCTTACTTGCATGATCCATATATATTAATATGTTCCTACAGAAGATGAAATCGAAGTACCCTGTAGGAGCACTCCTTGTAACATCTCTAACCTCAGATGTAACCATATCCTTTATCTCCTTCTTTACTATATAACCATTACCTGTTGTGGTGAAGTACTTCTCAAGAATGTCTTTAGGAACGTTCCTTACCGATCTGGAAGAGTAGAGTCCGTTCCTTACATGCGCTATAGCATCCTTGCTTATATCACTAGCAAGTATACTACACCTGATCCCATTATCCTTTGCTATAATTGCTATTGTGTATGGCTCTTCTCCACTTGCACAACCTACACTCCATATCCTTACATTATTATACCCTTTGAGTAGATCTCTAAATCTAGCAAAGACATCTGGATCTCTGAAGAACTCAGTCACATTTATACTTAGATTTGTTGCAAATATCTTTATCTCATCGCTACGTTCAAGTAGCCTAATATACTCATTATAATCCTTGATATTACATGAGTTCATCCTGAATTCAAGCCTCCTTGCTATGAAGCTCTTGCTATAGCATGAAATATCTATACCAGCTCTAGCCTTGATTATATCTCTTAATCTCTCATAACTATATTCATCTATCATAATAACACACCCTTATCTACCTGCTAGAGAATCTTTTCATAGCCATTACCCTTTACCTTGATTGTTAGATTGGAAGGATCAAATGTTACATTCCTTCCTCCTCTCCCTCCTATATCCTCAGCAATTATCCTTATCCTATATTCCTTCAGCATCTCTCTCACCTTCTCGGCATTTCTCCCCCCAATGTTGAACATATCCTCATCGCTCTCATGTGCAAATACCCTAGCCCCTCCAACTATCTTTGCCTTGAGATTGTTGATATCCGCTCCATTCTTTATTAGCGAATCTACAAGGTTCTTTATAGCAGTATCTGCATACTTTGCTTTTGTATTTGTATGAATATCATTACTTCTATTGATTCTATTGGTTGGGAGCATTATATGTGCCATACCTCCTACCTTATTCCTATCATCGTAGATGCAACAGGCTATACATGACCCAACTATGGTAGTTAATGGAAGATCCCTGCTTACTGCCAACTCACCTATCTTCACATGGATTACAGTATGGTTCCTGCTGCTACTACTAGCAGAACTCATATCTATCACTTACCTGAACATTGCATCAACTAATTTCTTTGCATCCTCGCTTGGTATGAGTACTGATATATGTAGTACAAAATCCTTATTTGTCATGAACGATAACTTGCCATCTGCATATATGAACTCAGTAGAGTCGCTATCAGCAATTATATACTCAAGTATGCTTGCTAGGCTATCCTTTGCATATCCTGGTGCTGTACAGTCTATACGGAAGCCAGTGAAATGTGTAAGAGCATTTGTGAATGCTCCAGCTAGGAGTATGTTACCAAACTCAGCTATAGCTGATGTTGCTAGTTCATCAGCCTCAGCATTGCCTATAGTATTACCTATAAGTATTGATGCTAATCTCTTCCCATCCTCAACCTCTATAACAAGTAAGAGTGTTAGCGTTATCTCCCCTATGCCCTTTATATAAACGGCAAATACAACATGCTCTGGATCGAACCTCTCATATATATCATCCAGTGTTATATGCTCTATACTTATAGAATCTATACTACTCCTATCGTTCAGCATTGTATCTATTGCATGAACACAGCGGTTCAGTATGGTGAACTTTATAACATTCGATATAGTGCCTAATCTATTACCATCTCTAGAGTTATCCACTTCACCATCCATACCTCTTCCTCCTGTTATGCTACTCATACCCATAGATTGATTTAAGCAAGGAATTATCGTTTAGTCTGTCATATCAATTTAATACATACAGATAATATAGATGACTTACATACAGATGCTTAATTATCGATAACATAATCTAGATCTATGCATATGGGTAGTAGGATAGTAGCAGTAGTAGTGTTAATACTAGTCCTAACAGTAATGGTATCGCAGACGTTGTTGGCTAGTGCTCAGACCAGTAATAGTAAGAAAAGTGGTGGTACCAATAATAATGATGGTAAGGATAAGACAGCAACTACAGCAACAGTAGCAACAACACCAACAACATTCAGATTAAAGTTATCCACTATGCCAGATAAGCTGGTTAGAGGTGAAGATGCTCACCTCATCATCCAGATGCAGGATAACAAAGGTAATCCTGTACAGTTGATGCCAGAGATAACAAGCATAAGTGTGTTGGATGCTGATGCTATAAGCATAAGTGATAGCATAGAGAAGATAGGCAATGTATATGCTGTAAAGATCAGACCATTGAAGAGTATAGAGACAAAGATAACCGTAGTTGCTAGAGGGCTAGGCACAATGCTAGAGACGATAGATGCCAAGGTGTATGAGCCATTAAATAAACCAAGCAGGTTAGCATTAAGCATAAAACCCTCAGACCTATCTTATATAGGTCCTAGGGAAGGCTACATTGCTGTACAGTTACTAAACGCAAAGGATGAACCAGTGTATGCAGATAAAGACTATTTGATAGAGTTGCATTCGTCTAACACAGACCTGCTGCAAGTGAATAGTAGTAACATTATAATAAAGCAAGGCACAAATTATGCTTATATACCGTTCAGCATAAAAGATGCAGTCTTGCTCTCAGATCCATACATAACAATTGCTGCTAGACATGGTAACATGTATGCTGAAGGTATGATAAGGGTTGAGGGTACAGATAGGCAAGTGCTAAGACTGTACGTTATGGATGTAGTTCCAGCAGTAAGGGGGCAAGAGGTATATGCCTTTGTACAACTCCAAGATCCAAATGGCAATGCTATTTACGCTGAACAGGATATGCGGGTTGAGGTAAAGCCAGATAGCATGTTGATTATTGGGGGTACTGGCACGATAAGAAAGGGTGAGAGTACGACAGTGATCTCTCTTTACGTTAACACAGACAAGAGGTGCGATGAGATTCTACAGGACAAGGATAAGAATAGAGCATGTGTTGGTATCATCGCTACCAGCAGCAATAACCTTACTAGCAACCATGCTATGGTGGAGTTGGTCGAGCCAGTATACATTGATGGTAGCAAGTACATAGGTGAGAGTAAGGAGATGAGTGTAACGCCAAGGTTCTTCCCAGATACCATGCCTATAATTATGGATGGGAGGAGCAAGGTTATAGGAGCAGTACAGTTGGTGACCATTGATGTTGCTAGTAGTAAGAAGGGTGGTAGCAGTAGCAGTAGTAGTAGTGAAAATAAGAGTATAAGACCAGTAATAGTACCTTTGGATACCCCTATAGATATAGTATCAGGCAACAGACTTGCTGTAGAAGATACAAGGATCACCATAGCAAGGGGCAAGTCAGCAACGCTCATAAATGCGAAGGTAGGTTATGATGCATCAGAGACAAGGGTATATACCATCTCGGATTATGTAGATGATGCATCGTTCAGGTTGAGTCTGCAGGGTCATAAAGGTATAACCATCGCAGGTGAGCCATTGCTAAGCAAGGTATCCAAAGGTATGGATGTACCATACATAGTGTACTTCAAGGACTCCAATGGTTACCCATCATATGCTCCAGATGATATGAGTCTGAGGATAGTAAGTGATGATAAGATAGAGGTGCTCAAGGGTAACAGTATTGCAAAAGGGCATGCAAATGCTATAGTGCAGTTGAGAGCTGTTAAGGAAGGGGATTCTATACTACGTGTGGAGGCTGTAGGCTCTACTGTGAGATATACCAGCACTGGAAGTATAAGCATAAGTG
Source organism: Candidatus Nitrosocaldus tengchongensis (assembly GCA_013538675.1). Lineage (GTDB taxonomy): Archaea > Thermoproteota > Nitrososphaeria > Nitrososphaerales > Nitrosocaldaceae > Nitrosocaldus > Nitrosocaldus tengchongensis. The sequence goes on along the minus strand of JACAFJ010000005.1, from coordinate 15,095 downwards.
GAGCAGGTAACCTTAACGTTAACATCAATATGCTTGATCCTATATCCTCCAACTCAAAGGCACTCGCATCGCTTGAGGTGGTTGATGCCGATGGCTACCCTGTTCATGCAAGAAGCGATGTTAGAGCATTACTATTCTCATCAGGATTACGTATCCCAGAGATGCTTGTTATTCCAAAAGGCAAGTACTTCACATTATTCACCGTTGAAGCAAGTAACCCTAGTAATCATGGCTCAAGTACAGAGATAACAGCTATGGTTGACGGGTTTGGTATAATAAAGAGAGATGTCAGGATTATAAGCAGTAATCCTCCTACTCTGAAACTCTCTGCTCCAGAGAGTATTAAGCCCATGGATCAGTTCGATGTGATGCTTGATGCATCCTATGCAGGAGTGCAGTTAAGTAACATACAAGTCAGTTGGAGTAGCGATCTTGCTGTACTAACAAACATGTATGATAGCAGTACCAATGAACAGGGTAAGGCAATGGCAAGGTTCATAGCGTATAGGGAAGGGGTTATAACTATAACTGTAAAGATCTCTGGTTATGGTATTGAGGAGAGTACAAGCATAAAGATCAGCAGTATAGGTAGTGAGAACAATAGTATTAAATCAGAAATAGAAGGTAATGATAGCAAGAGTGATAGAAACATTGCTTATGGTAATGTTAATGATGATGCAGATACTACTACTGATGTTACTAACATATTCGGTGAACTCCCGATGGATGCTGAATACCTTCTAATGTTACCAGCGGTAGGAGGGATAATGACGTGGTATGTTAGCAAGAAGCTCAGAAAGAAAGTATAATAATATTATTATACTAATATAATAATAATCTTATCATTTTATTAAAGTCATAATAACTCTTGTATGAGCAATGAGTGCAAACCAGAGTAGTAGTTCTCATAACCTTGCGATAGTGCATGTGCAACTATGCATCTCTTTCCTTTAACCTCTCCTACCATGAACCCTCTAGCATTATTGAATAGTTCGTTCCTTCCATTAAACTCTATAGTATCGAATATCCTTCCAGCAGAGTCTGCAAGTACTAACCCTTCACTGTTTGTTATACATGCCCTTGTATACCTCTTCTCCTTCTCTGGCAATGGTATGCTTTCAACTATCCTCTGAGCAAACTCCTTCCATTTGAATATGTTTGCTAGCACTCCTATAGCACTACCAGCATCATCCCTTATCACGCTTGAGAATATAAGCGCTAACCTGTTATCTGCTAGGGGAGAGTAATTAGCACATTCAAACCCAAACCTGCTCTTGAATGCTGTCTTGAACCACTCTGCATCCTTACAGTTCTTCCCCTTCAGAGTAGGATTCTTACCACTTGCAATTACATTACCGTCAACATCGCATACAACTATATCATGATAGACTGTGTAAGCATCAAGTATTATTGTTAGTCTCTTCTCAAGGTTTCTTATGCTATCTCTGTTCTTGCTCTTCAATGCCTCTATAACATATGAATCATGGGCCCACCATGTAACATCGCTTGCCCTCTCATAGAGGCTTCTATCAACTATATCTATATTAGTTAATGCAATATCTGCTAATCTGTTGCCTTTAACTATTATTGACTGCTCTCTTATTGCACTGCTCAACTCCTGCATGTTCATCTCACTCTTTATCCTCCTAGTTATACTCTCAACCTTCTTGTTCAACTCGCTCATGTAACTTGCAACAACACTGAATGTCTTTCCTGCTTCTCCTGCCCTTGCTGCCTCTATGAGTGCATTAACTGCTAGAAGATGTATCTCCTCATTTATCTTCTCTATCTCCTCTATGGCCTTTACAGTGTTGTCTGTTAACCTATATGCTAGATCTGCTATCTCCTCAAGTGTAGCCTCCTTGCCTCTGCTCTTAATGCTATCTACGCCTGGTATAGCAGTAGTAGTAGCACTAGTACGTACCTGCATGTTTATAATTTATAGCAGAGATTTATTAAGAATATGTAGTAAAGTACAATACAAACAATACCTTATCTCAACCTGAAGGCTAGTAGATGTATGAATATGACGTGGAACATACAGCGCAAGTTCACTGTAACGTTCATAGCAATAGCACTCATACCACTGGTTGCTGTATCGATGCTCTTGCTAGAGGGCACAAAGGATAACCTACTGAATGAGATAAGCACAAAGTACACTAACATAGCAGAGGATAGGGCCAATATAGTAAGGAATGTTATAGAGACGAGGATTAAGCAGGCATCCATACTTGCATCGAACATAGGCTCAAACATGAATGATGAGCAACTGATTAGGAGTAACATGGACTTCCTATGGAAGGAGTTGAATATTGTAGGAGCAAACCCCAAGGTAATGTACGTTGCAGACAGCACTGGTAAGGTTATAGCAAGCAGTGATAGGAGTAGGGAAGGGAACAGCATAAGAGAGCATGAGATATTCAATGATGTTAGTAATGGTAAGAACGTAGGAAGGATAGGCAAGGATGAACAGGGCATGGTGCTGCTCATAGGTGCACCAATCATGCAGGATGGTAAGGCTATAGGTGCAGTGATATTCGAGACAAGAGGGGGAGTATTCATGAAGGCATTACTCAACAGGGAGAACCTTGGAGAGACTGGAGAGACCTACCTAGTTAATAGGAATATGTTGATGGTAACACCCTCAAGGTTCATGGAGGGAGCAGAGTTCAAGCAGGTAGTTGATACAATGCCTGTTAGAGAGTGCTTTACAAATGGTAATAACATAAAGGGCCAGATATATCCAGATTATAGAGGTATACCAATATTTGGGAGTTCGTACTGTATGAGCGATCTCGGGTTAGTGTTACTTGCTGAGATAGATGAGGCTGAGGCCCTTGCTCCAATTCGTACTATGGAGCAGACTACATGGTTCATTATGGGTGGGATAGGGGCAGGAGTAGGAGCATTCTCACTCTTCATGAGTAGATCAATAGCAAGGCCATTGATAGCAATAAGCAATAAAGTAGGCATACTAGGCTCTGGCAATCTAGATGTTAGCATAGATGGAGTTAAGAGCAATGATGAGGTTGGTAACCTTGCATCATCACTTAATAGCACTATAACCTCATTCAGAGAACTCATAGGCAATGTTAAGCTCAATGCTGATAGTGTAGATAGGAATGTTCATGAGTTAGGAACATCGGTTGAACAGATAAACTCAGCAATGCAGCAGATCTCCTCAGGTATACAGCAGGTTTCAAGGGGTTCACAAGATCAAGCATCAAGGATAAATGAAATAAGTAAGAATTCTGAGAGCATAACAATAAGCATAAACGATACCAATAAGAAGATGAATACACTTGTAGAGTTCTCTAACGAGGTTGCAGATACTGTAAGGAAGAGCATGGATTCTGCTGAGCAAGCGGGTAGGAGCCTAGAGAGCATGATGAATGTTAGCAATGAATCATCAGACAAGATGAATATATTGCTTGAAAAGACTGCTAGGATAACAACAGTGTTAGATGTTATACAAAAGATTGCAGAACAGACCAACATGCTTGCACTCAACGCTGCTATAGAGGCAGCAAGGGCAGGAGAAGCAGGAAGAGGGTTTGCTGTTGTTGCTGAAGAGGTTAGAGCATTAGCAATGAACTCTGCAAAGGCAAGTGAGGAGATTGCAAAGATAATAGAGGATATACAGAATGATGCAAAGAGCACTGCCAATATAATAAATATGAGTACAAAAGAGGTTACTGAGGGTAAGGCAGTTATAGAGCAGGGAATAAAAGGTCTAGAGAGTATAGCATCAAAGATTAATGAGATGATAAGGCTCGTAAACGGGGTTAGTGCTCAACTCCAAGAACAGATAACCTCTATAGATGAGATAAATAAGAGTATATCTGAGATAGCTGCAGTATCTGAAGAAAATGCTTCAGCAACCGAAGAGATAACTGCTGCAGTTGAAGAGCAGAGTGCAGCATTACATGTGATAACAGAGAAGGTTCAGGAACTTATCAAGATGAATAATAAACTGAAGGGATCTATATCAGGATTCAAGTTAAGTATGGCGAGTGATAAACAACACGAACCTATGATGAAACAGAGAGAGGGTAAAGATGATGGTAAGATAGGGAGTAAGCAAGTAGAAGAGAAAGTGATTGATATAGATGGTGATAGTGATGGGAGTAAGAATGGTAATAAAGGTAATATAATAGAGATCAAACCATTTGCTAGAGCGAGGAGCGATAAGGGAAGTAACGGTATGGGTAATGGTACCACTACTGCTGCCATTAATAATAACAACAACGATGATGGTATTGAATATGAAGGGAGGTGATGAATAGGATATGATGAGCAGCAGTGCCAGTAACATACTCAATGTCCTTTTGTTCAAACTGCATATAGATGATGGTAGTGTAGAATACTATGCAGTTGATGTGGATAAGATATATGAGATAAGGGCTATGGAGAAGGTAACAAGGATACCAGAGGCAAAGGTAATATCTGGAATAATGAACCTCAGGGGTAAGATAATATCAATTGTTGATATAAAGAATATTCTAGGTTATAACAGTAGTATAGAGCCTAAGAGGATACTCATTGCCAATGCCAATGGTACAATGCTAGGTTTGATGGTTGATGATGTTGAGCAAGTAGCGAAGATAACAAGTGATAGCATGGAGTTCAATGCGGCAATACTAGATAACGTGCCATACATAAAGGGGATAATAAAGATGCAGGATAAATTAGTCGTATACATAGATATTGATAAGCTCTTCGATATGAAAGGAGGTGTAGACTAGCATGATACCAAAGAACCTGCTTAAGATACTTGTAGTTGATGATGCTGCCTTCATGAGGCTAGTGCTTAAGGATATACTGAAGAACCTTGGATACTCAAACATACTAGAGGCATCAGATGGGATGGTGGCAATTGAGCAGTACAAGAAGTTCAAGCCAGATCTAGTAACGATGGATGTTAATATGCCAAAGATGGATGGTGTACAAGCATTAAAACAGATAATAAAGATGAATCCTATGGCTAAGGTAATAATGGTTACAGCAGTTGAACAGCGCTACATAGTGCAAGAAGCGATAAGAAATGGAGCGAAGGATTACATAGTTAAGCCATTCGATAGAGCAATGGTTGGTACGGTAATAGAGAGGGTTCTAAATACAAGATAATAGGCAGGTAGTAGGTGTACACCCAATGGCAGATAAGTTAATGGGAATTGGCGATGATTATAGTAGTAATAGAAATATCAATGTCGTAATAATCAATGACTCTCCTTATTTTTTATCTATACTAGAAGATATTGCTAAAGGTAACAACTTTAATGTTATAGGTAGATTCACGAATGCAAAGAATGGATTGGACTTTATTAATGATAATAGTAAGGATGTTGATGTCATACTACTTGACCTTGAGATGCCCGATATGGATGGTATATCATTTATTGAACATGTGTTAAGTAAGATGTTCATACCCATAATAGTAACAACTAACTATGATGAATCATGGATATCAAAGATATCTAGCATAGGAGCTGCTGATTTTATTAGTATGAATAATAAGCAAATTAATGAACTTAACAACATAATAGCAGAGAAGATAAGGTTAGCATATATGATGAACACAATGGTAAGACCAAACCGTAGAAATTCGAATAGTAATAATAGATATACTCATTACGATGGTAAGATAGTGGTTATAGGAGCGTCTACTGGTGCGCCAAGGATAGTTACAGATATACTTGGATCAATACCTTCAGATATACAAGCTTGCATAATGGTAGTTCAACATATGCCAAAAGGATTCACAGATACATATGTCTCTATGCTAGCAAGTAAGGCAAGTATAAAGGTTAAGAAAGCATCGGATCATGACAAGGTACTCAATGGTACTGCACTGGTTGCTCCAGCAGATTATCATCTCATAGTTGATCATAACCATATTAGGCTAGAACAAGGGCCAAAGTACGCATATGTTAGACCATCTGCAAATGTAACTATGGTGACTGCATCGAATATATATGGTCCAAATGTAGTGGGTGTGCTGTTATCTGGAATGGGTTTTGATGGTGCATTTGGTATGAAGATTATAAAGATCAATGGGGGGTTCACAATAGCACAGGATGAGAAGACATCTGTTGTATTTGGTATGGCAAAGGCAGCATGTATGGTTAATGCTGTAGATCTTGTTTTACCAGCAGATGAAATTGCAGATGGGATAATTAAAGCAGTTGATGGGAGGTGAGAAGATAGTACATGAGCGATATAAGTAACAACAGGGAGTATAGAGAACTGTTCATGATAGAAGCCAATGAACATATCCAGAACATGAATAATGAACTCCTAACATATGAGCAGGATAATTCTAGGGAGCATATAGATAGCATATTCAGATCTGTACATACACTGAAAGGAATGGCAGGAACTATGGGTTATGAGAATATAAGGATTCTATGCAAAACAATAGAAAATGTGCTAGATGCACTTAGAAATGAAAGGCTGGTATTTGAGAAGAGTGTAGCAGATATACTATTCACATGTTTTGATATTCTAAACAAGCTTGTTAATGATGAGCATGCACTTATAGACATCTCGCCATATATAAGCAGTCTATCATCGATTCTAGTTAATGAGAAGAAGATAGAGGTTGTAAATAAGGAGGGTGAGGATGATGATAGTAATAAGAATAACGGTAATAAGAATGATATAGCCAATGAAGCCAATGATAAACTACCCACAACTATAACAGTTAAGCTTGATGACCTTGATAGACTTGTTGATCTTGTAGGAGAGTTGGTGATAGCAAAAGCTAGATTCAAGAGCATGATTATTACTACTAGTAGTAGTAATAATAATTCTGTAGTAGAGGCCCAACTTACACATCTAGACAGACTTATCTCAGATCTCCAATACAATGTTATGAAGTTGAGATTAGTCCCATTGAGTACCATATTCAGTAGATTTCCAAGGCTTGTTAGGGATACAGCATCTAAACTTGGTAAGGAGGTTAGACTTGAGATGGAAGGATCTGAGATAGAGGTGGATAGGAGTATACTCCAAGCTATAACAGACCCATTGGTTCACATGATAAGAAATGCTTTAGATCATGGAATAGAGAGTAGGGAAGAGAGGATGGGCAAGGGTAAGGAACCTGTAGGACTTTTGCGCATTACAGCAAGTAAGGTAGAGGATAGGATAAGCATAACAGTTGAGGATGATGGTAAGGGTATAGATGTAGATACGCTCAAGACGAAGGCCATAGAAAAGGGTCTGATAAACAGAGAGGAGGCAGAGAGGATGAGTGATGAAGAGGCGTTGAAGCTTATAGGGACACCAGGACTATCAACTGCTAGAGAAGTGACTGACATCTCTGGTAGGGGTGTTGGTATGGACGTTGTATTCAAACAGGTGGGTAGGTTCGGAGGCTATGTGAAGATAGAGAGTAGCAAGGATGTAGGTACTAGGATGACATTGAATATACCCATGAATGTATCTATAATATCTGGCCTCATGGTACATGTACATGGCGAGAGGTACATGATACCATCATCCAACGTTGTAACAACTATGAAGGTTAAGAGTGGTGAAATCATGCATATACATGGTAGGAAGGTGATAAGGGTAAGGGATAATGATGGTGAAGGTGATAAGATAATACCTGTTGTAGAGATGGCTTACCTGCTAGGCATCAATGGCTATAGTGGTAATAATGATGATGATAATAATTGTAGTAACATAGTTATAGTTAACAGCAAGGACAAGAGTATAGGATTCATAGTTGATTCCTTTGAGTATATGAAGGAGATAGTAGTTAAACGGGTAGTAGGATTGAATGGGAGGTTCGTCGATGCAACTATAGCTCCAGATGGCTCAGCTGTACTTATATTGGATATAGCACAGTTGATAAGGAATTGATAAATGGATAGGTATGTAATTATTATTAGACGTCTTCATATTAAGATGGTCTAATATATTACTGCATCAATACAGTAGAGATCTATAGCAATAACTATACATGCTTTTTTATAATTAAGGGTAGCGCCCTGGCCGGGATTTGAACCCGGGCCGCGGGTGTGACAGACCCACATACTAGACCAGGTTTTACGGCTTAGCAAGCCTCTATACTACCAGGGCGCATACATATGACTATCTGTCTATCACCCTATCATAACTCTTACTCATACCCCTTTAAAATTTTTAATCCAGGTAGATAAGATTAAAATCTAGTCTATAGGTTGGTTGCTATGAGGGCCCGTAGCTCAGCTAGGTAGAGCATCGGATGCATAGGTGATACTTTTAACCTGCTGAGATACGCAAGAGAGATAAGGAAAGAATAGACGAATATAGGAAGAGGAAGGGAAGATATCCGAGGGTCGCGGGATCGAAGCCCGCCGGGCCCGCATTACTGCTGATCTTGCTAGGTTATCCTGCTATCCAAGTAGCAAATACCAACGGTTCAACCTTGACCACAACATTATCCTTGCTAGATTCTATGAGTTTCTTACTAAGATGTTTATCTGCCGAGCCTAGATACCTTATTACATGCTCTAGTATGATATTCCTTGCAAGTTCAGCATCGTTCAGCAGGAAGGCATTACCCTTGCCTCTAACCCCTCTAGGCTTGCCATCAACAGTCTCATCAACAAGGAAGTAGACCCTGTTATTGTTCCTTAACAGCCTAGCCTTCTTACTTGCCTTATGAGTTTCAAGGTAGAATACCCCATCCTTATATATGAACCAGAGGGGATGGACTATAGGGTATAGGTCTCTATCCATTAGGGCAAGGCGCATAAGTAATGGTCTACTCAGGAACTCCTCAACCTCATCCATGCTCATGCTCCTCCACCATGGATCTGCCCTGACAATCCTTACCATCCAATTCTGTTAGGAGGAGGAAGGACATAACCTTATCGCTTATAGTGTAGTATTATTATCCATAGAATATATAAGGAAGGATATCTTTGCTAATAGCAATGAAGTCTGTAGGCGTAGATGATATAGCGATATACGTACCTCCACTCTACATAGACTTTAAGGATTTTGCTGAGGCAAGGAGGATCGATCCTAGCAAGTTGGAGTTTGGTATAGGCATAAAGAAGATGGCCATAATCGATGCTGATCAAGACCCAGCATGCATGGCAGCAAATGCCTGCTTGAGGCTTATGCAGAAGAACGATCTAAAGCCTAATGATATAGGAAGGTTATACGTTGCAACTGAGTCTGGGCTTGATGAGTCCAAGGCAATGAACTCCTATGTTATAGGGATGCTTGAGCAGATATATGGACGAGGCTCGTTTGAGCACTGTGGAGGTATAGAGTGCAAATTCGCATGCGTCTCTGGCTCATACGCACTCTATGATAATACGAACTGGATAAGATGCGATGAGCATAATGACAAGTACGCAATAGTTATAGTAAGTGATATAGCAAAGTACGATATAGGCTCCTCTGGCGAATATACGCAAGGTGCTGGAGCAGTTGCAATGCTCATAAAGGAGGAGCCACGTCTCCTAGCATTCGATCAGAAGGTAACATCAACTGTCATAAGCAATGAGCATGACTTCTATAGACCATTTGCCAGATCAACACCAATAGTTAATGGACATTACTCAAACCTAGCCTATCTCATATATGTGAAGAAGGCAATGCTAATGTACAAGCAGAAGGCTATAGAGACTGGGCTAATAAAGTTGAGGCCGGATGAGTCTATAATAGACTATATAGATCTTTTAGCAATGCACTTACCATACTCAAAGATGGGTAAGAACGCTTTAGCGTTCCTGCTAAGGCATGAGTGGAGGAACCTGCCAAAGTGGAAGAATATACTAGCAAAGATAGGTATGGAGGAGCCAAAGCCACCAGAGGGTATGGGCACTATAGAGGCTATACTCTCAGATAGGGAGTTCATGAAGATGGATGAGGAGTTCAGGAGGAGGTTCATGGATACTGAGGAGTACAAGGAGGTCTTTGAGAGCAAGTTAGCAAGTTCGCTCAAGGCATCAGAGATAGTTGGGAATCTATACACTGGATCACTCTACATGGGCTTCAGGAGCGAGGTAGAGTATGAGTATAGGAAGGGTAGAGATCTTGCAGGGTTGAGGGTAGGTTTTGCATCCTACGGCTCTGGCTGCAGTGCAATGGCATTCTCTGGCGTTATACAGGATATGTACAAGGAGGTAGTTCGCAGGATGGACCTTGAGAGAGAGATAGGGGAGAGGAGGAGGATAAGCATGGAAGAGTATGAGCAGTTGCACAGGGGGATGAGGAGCGTTGAGGAGAGGATAGTAAGTAAGAGCGGAGAGTTCGTGCTAATCAGTATAGGGAAGAGAGGAGAAGGTTTCAGGGAGTATACGCTCTCCAACTAACTGCTAACTAACTGGCTTTTTATTACTATATATTGTTCAGTCAAAATATAGTACTAGTAGTGTTAGTATAGTAGTAGTAATAGCAGTAATGTAAATTATTATGGTATAGAATCTTCGTTCCCTATACTGCCCCTAGCCTCACCACCACTACTATGCCCTTGCCCTTGCATCTCTACCTGTTCTAATGCCCTCTGCTTCTCCCTCTCCTCTAACATCTTTAGGCTAAAGTCGTTAGGTATAGCATATACTACCACTGCTATCAGTATAAGTGATACTGCCATTACAAGTATCTCCCATCTTATCTTGTATAGGACGCTTCTTTCACCCTCATCCGCCATATGCTTACTTCTTTCTCTCCCCCAACTTATATGCCATTCTGTTAGTGAATCTTTATATGCAGATAATTCATACATATGCACAAAAATAATGATAATAACACATAGTTATAACCTATAAATAGTTATATCTTGATGTATAGAAGCATAAAGGTAAAATATATGTTTAGTATATAGTTAGTTATGCATAGATATATTAAGGCTAAAGATGGGATCAAGATGCTAACCGTTGGTCTCCTAGCAGGGTTTATTGCTACCATTGTAGTATCAGGCTTGATATTTGCTGGTGAAGCACTCATGAACTATCCTCACGGTCTATTCTACCTCATAATAGGTTACTCCCTAGGCTTTGATGGGTCAGATGCAGTAGGCATGGGCATGGTCATGCATATAACTGCAGGAGCGTTGATAGGCCTAATCGCATCCATCCCTATAGTAGTAGTTGGAAGGTTATTCAGAGCAGTATCTAACTTCAACACATCGGTCATCTATGGTATTGTAGTTGGTGTGCTAGTATGGTTACTCTTCTTCCTACCAGTATCCTATATGCTAGTCATGCCTACTCTAGAGAGTTATAGTGATATTACATCTGATAGATCTGGTAGGATTCTAAACGACCTTAACCTGTCATTTGCTAGAGTGATCTACTATGCTATAGGTCTACACATTCAATATGGCCTAATATATTCTATAATAATTGGTGCGTTTGCAAGTAGAATGATGAGAATGTTACCTGTAGAAGAGTAGATATTGAATAACTATAAATGAATAGCCCCTCTCTTTTTATTATTATTTATCAATAATGAACCACCTAGCAGTGGATAATATATATTCGCTGTCATATCCTTCACTTTCTGTAATTATCGAGATATACAATATATTTGGTGTTAAAAATATGCTTTCTATACAGATCTATATGTCTAATAGATAGAAAGCAAGCATTGGATTGTAAGGTAGTATTGTAAACATTAAGCATACACTTTGATAGTTGCATGGCTAGAATGCAACAGTATATGAGCAAGAAGTTACTAACTATTAAAGAGACCGATGTACAAAAACATATGATAAGCAAGAGATTAATCAAACAGGTAAATGGGAAATATTACCAATAATAATTGAGCATCAAGCATAATAATAATATAGACCAATATATAGAAGAAAACGTAATTTCATTTATGATTAGGCTTATATTGAAAGGAATAGTAGGTTTAACACTACTGCCATTTATATCAGCCAATATAACACATACATATGCACATCTCTACGGTGGGAATAGATGGCCTAACACTACTGTGGATATATGCTATGGTTCATACAGTAAGCCAGATGGTATAGATGAACAGGAATTTATACAAAAGATAGTTGAGAGTAGACACCAGTAAGAGAAAAAGGAAAGCAGAAATAAGGAAATATGAAAATAATGTAAAAGGAAGTTATGGATCGTACAACTTGTATGCACATCTCTCTTCACCCGTACTTCTACCTCTACTTCCTCTCCTTACCATATCACTAAATGGATATGATTATCAATGGTGGGGTCGAGGGGACTTGAACCCCTGACCTACGGGTCACTGCAGCTCCAGAGCCACATCATCCTTTCGTCAGATGACCCGTATACCTCTGGAGCCCTTTGCGGTTCCTTCGTTATAACTGTCGCCCTGCCTTGCTAGGCTACGACCCCCTTGTAACAATCGTACTGGCCTTGATATTAACCTTAACAGTCGTAACAAAACACGAGCAATCTATCAACGACCTTTCCTATGTGCTACCTTCTTATGCCTCTCCAGATGCTCTCTATCCTGAAACTCCACATTACAGTACTCGCATACATTATTACCATTATTTGTTTTACGCTTGAATAGATTCAAGTGATTATACTCCTTACCAAGATGTAATAAATGTTTATCCATAGCATAGCATGGCATAGCAATGCCATCCATGTTATGTTTTTATCTACTATCCATCTACCAATATTGTATGATACTCTCCAAGAAGGCTATATTTGCACTAGTCATAGTTGCTATAGCAGTTATAACTATCTTTGCTATACAGATAATCTCATCATATGTTGGTAATAGTAGTAGCAGTACAACACAACTGGAGAGAGGAAGTATTAGCCTTCAATTCACAAGGGAGGAGATGAGGCGTGTGAGCTTTGGTATTGTGGAGAGGTTTGCTGCAGAGAAGGTTGAGAGCATGAGCATACAGGCTGATGGTAGGGCACTATACAGTATGCAACAAGGTATCAACAATGTACAGAGGGAGTTCAGGGTTCCCAGTGAGATGTTGAAGAGCATACAATCATTCATAAGTGATACTGGGTTATTCGATGCAGTACCCCATCTTAAGGATGAGGTTGGGAGCAGTGATACCTTCACTAGGTACACTGTTACTGTAACACTGGATGGCTCAAGCAAGAGCCTCAGATGGGCTGAGAGCATAAGAACTGATGAGTTTGCACCATCAGATGTGCCTCCACTGCTCATAAGGCTTAGGTGTATGCTCATGCAGGTAATGAGCGAACCTGCAGGAGTAGAGTTCAATATGACTAGGTGCCTTCAGGGCTTATCCTGATTACCATTCTAATGGGCAAGAGATGAGATAATAACATACCTACTAACTAAATCCTAGTATAGTATCAATGATAATCTTCTTCCCATACTATGAATTAACAGGTAGCGTATGATCGCTATGAGGTTAACTAAATATATCTGGATGGTATGCAGGATAATGATAGTATAGGATGATGGGCATAAACACAAACACTATATCATTGGTCTCAACCGAGTTGAATGCTAGAGGTATAAAGATGGATAGGATAGATGCTCTGCCAGTAACAAAGGGAACAACACTCCTAAAGCGTGGGTTTGCACATATGCAGAAGCATGGGGTTATAATGGATGTTACAAGCGTTGAGCAGGCACAGATTGCTGAGGATGCTGGTGCAGTAGCAGTTATGGTGCTTGATAAACTGCCATATGATGTTAGGAAGGCTGGAGGAGTTGCTAGAACTGCAAGCATAAGAGTGATAGAGGATATAAGAGATCATGTAACCATACCAATAATGGCTAAGTGCAGGATAGGACATGTAGAGGAGGCTAGAGTACTTGAGGCTGTTGGTGTTGATATGATAGATGAGTCTGAAGTTCTAACGCCAGCAGATGAGGAGAGGCACATATGGAAGTGGGATTTCACTACACCATTCGTTAATGGTGCAAGGAACCTTGGTGAAGCATTAAGGAGGATAGAGGAGGGAGCAGCAATGATAAGAACCAAGGGAGAGCCTGGTACAGGGAACGTTGCAGAAGCGATTAAGCATATAAGGATTGTGAACAGTGAGATAAGGAGGATAAGGGCGATATATCAGGATGGGGATATGCAGGAACTTATAAGAGCAGCAAGAGAACTAAGGGTATCATATGCCTATGTGCTAGAAACTGCAAGGCTTGGAAGACTCCCTGTTGTTAACTTTGCTGCTGGAGGGATAACAACACCTGCAGATGCTGCTATGCTCATGAGCCTAGGATGTGATGGTGTATTCGTTGGCTCTGGCATATTCAAGAGTCAAGATCCCATGGAGAGGGCTAGGGCAATAGTTATAGCAACAACATACTGGGATGATCCAAAGGCTGTCATGGAGGCTCAGAGGATGATAGATGAGGGTAAGTCTATGCTTGGTATGGATGTGAAGACCTTAGAGTTGAGGATGCAGGAGAGGGGTAGTGAGGCGTAATTAACAGGTGCTTGAGGATGAGCATAACCATAGGTATTCTAGCACTCCAAGGGGATGTTGAGGAGAATGTTAGTGCTACTAGAGAAGCATTAAGATCACTAGGGTTAGATGGCAATGTTGTACAGGTGAAGTATCCAGAGCATATTGCAAGGATAGATGGATTGATAATACCTGGAGGAGAGAGTACAGTTATAGGTACACTTGCCATGCTCAATGGTTCACTTAAGGTTATAAGGGAGAGGGTAAGTGCTGGGATGCCAGTTCTAGGCACATGTGCTGGCATGATAGTATTAGCGAAGAGGGCATATGATAGAGTTGTTGGTGAGACTAGGCAGCAGTTACTCAACCTCTTAGATGTTACTGTTGAGAGGAATGCATTTGGTAGACAGATAGACTCATTTGAAGCAGATCTAAGCATAAGGGTTATTGGGGATAAGCCATTCAAGGGTGTCTTCATAAGGGCACCTGTAGTTAAGAGCGTTGGGAGCAATGTTGATGTACTTGCAAGGCTGGATGATAACAATAGGATAGTTGCTGTACAGCAAGGTAACATGATAGGAACATCTTTCCATCCTGAACTATCTGGTGATACAAGGCTCCATGAGTACTTTATAAGGTTATGTAAAGAATATAAGAATAGATAGACAGGAATGGAATGAATGAATGAATTATTGATATAACTAAAAATAAATAAATAAAACATATAAT
>JACAFJ010000056.1 GCA_013538675.1 Candidatus Nitrosocaldus tengchongensis | reverse complement strand
AGGCAGACTTAAATAGAAGAAGTATAAAAGAATATACAGACATTGTTCTATCAATATCACTAAAGATATGGGATTTATACAGATTAAGACCAAAAACTATTAATGTCGTCCCCGGCGCCATGTTAGTATTAATAAGTTGTATGGTTATATTGGGTGTAGCCCTTTCGCTATAGTATCTATATTCTTTATACACTTCTCTAGAAGATGCTCATACACCTCAATTGATCTGTTCAATGCCTCATCCTCCTTAACCTTGCCATCCTCTATATCCTTCATCAGCATCTCTACCATCCTTCTTGCATCTGAATTTACAAGCCTAGTATCTATCTCCTTCAATGCATATATTAGTGCAATGCCTAGTTTGGTTGGTCTGAACCTGTTATGAACCTTGGTTACATAACCCCTCTTGAGTAGGAGAGACGGGAACTCTGCCCTGGTTGCATCTGTACCTATCCCATGCCTCTCCATAATATCAAGCAGTTCAGCCTCGCCAAGCCTACTTGGGGGTTTAGTCTTGGCCTTAACAAGATCCATACTTACAATCCCTACAGTGCTATCTACCATCAGTTCTGGTAGCCTATCCTCCCTTGGTGCAAAGTAGCCATAGATCTTGAAGAATCCCTCATCCCTTACGTATAGCCCATCTGCATATAGCTCTACACTACCTTTTATTGTAAGAAGTTTTGCATGCTGCTTAACAACAACAGCATCCTTAGCGAATGCATTTGCCAAGAACCTCCTTGCTATATACTCCCATACCTCCCTCTCTACTCCAGAGCCATGGTATGGGCTGACTGGGTATATTGGAGGATGCGCACCATCATCAAGCATACCATTCCTTGGTCTTGGGGTAGGATAGTAGACATCAACCTTTATACTGAGCCCATTCAGTACTGCTCTCAACGGCTTGGCAAAATCGAAGCCTTTTGGATACCTGTTGGTATCTGTTCTAGGGTATGAGATGTAGCCCTTCGAGTATAGATCCTCCATCACATCAAGAAGGTATGAAGCGCTCTTCCCAGTTATCCTTACAAGGTCCCTTAACGCATCATCTGTCCTTGATGGTAATGGTCTATGGATTATCATGGCACTCTCCTTATACTCAAGTACACTTGCCTTACTTGAATCTCTACATGATTCATATACATGCATAACATACTCCTCACCATCATACATATCCTTGCTCTTGGCCTTGAACCTCATCCCATCATGCTCGATTAGCGCATCTATGTACCAGTACTCAACTGGCTTGAAGTTCTCTATCTCAATCTCCCTCTCCACTATGAAGTTAAGGGTTGGTGTCTGACATGAACCCCAGCTTATCATACCACTACGCTTATCTATTCTATGCTTGATGCTCTTGCTACTACCGCTGGCACTAGCATCATCCTTCTTATCCTTATCATCTCTACTCGATCTTCTACTACTGAGTGTCAGTAGCCTAGTGTATGATGCCCCAGTGAGTAGATCGAATTTGTGCCTGAACATGGCCTTGCTTACCCATCTCCAGTTCATGCTACTCTCTAACCTACTCCATGCATCCAGAATCTCCCTTCTATCAGTTGAGTTGAACCTCATCCTGTAGTACCTTCCATTACCTTCCCTTACCTTCTTCTTATATAGCATCAGTATCTCATAGCCTATCAACTCACCCTCATGATCATTATCTGTAGCAATAACCAAAACATCCTCATCATCATTGCACTTGCTGAATATGGTATTTAGTTTAGAGTAACTCTCCCTATCCCTTACTGTATACCTGAACCTCCTCACCCCCATTATATCCTGTACCGTCTTTAGCCTCCAGAGCCTCAGACTTGCAGGAAGATCCATATCCATCACATGCCCCCTTACCCACTCAACCCTTACGCTGCTTGAAGGTAGTACATCCCTTATAGCCTTTGCAACACTTGCCTTCTCTGCAACAACTATGAACATGGCACTACCAATACTACTACAATCCAGAATAAAACCTATAAGTCATATTGAGTTGAGGAGGTTAACAAACTTGTCCATGCTAACCTCAAACCCATACCTTGGCTCTTCCCTCTTCATGTGCCTGTATATGTTGTAGAGCAACCTTGAATGCTTGAGCATGCTGAACTTGCCATCCATCTTGAGGCGTAGAACCCTGTACACATCATCGTAGTAGCCAAACCTCTCATGCAGCATTGCTCTATACGCTTCTGCACTATACTCTCCTTCAACCATTAGCGTGTATAATATCTCTGCAGATTGGAGTGATGGTGTTATCCCTTCACCAAGCAATGGGAATACAGTACCTATGGACTCCCCTACGCCTATAACATTACCATATGCTAGAGGGTCCATCCTTGTTGGAGGTGCAAGCCTTACAGGTCTACCTATCCTCATCAGTATCCTTGCCTCAGGCTCCTCCTGGAAGAACTCCTTTACACCATAGTAAACCTTCTTAAAGTCCCCAGAGCCTACAAACGCTCTTCCATTGCCCAAGGGGAAGTGCCAAAAGTAGCCCATTGCATTACTATAGCCTATAACGTAAAAGTCCCTCTCCTTCTTCAAGTTATCAAGCATATACTCCCATGCCGGTATTGTAAGATCTTCCCTAGGCTTTGGTAGCATGGATCTATGGAATCCTGTACAGTCTAGAACGTAATCGTACTTGTGTAATGGGAATGTATCCCTTGCACATCTCATCCCATATCTCACTTCTATACCCTTGAGCATATCCTGCTCCCATCTCCTCTTATCGTATGTGATGAGCCCCATCAGTTTAAGATGCTCATGCTTACCATTCTGCAAGTAGATATCAAGCCTACTGCCAACATGCAGTACATAGTCGTTGAAGTTAAGCCCTACCATACTACAGAAGTGCTCAAGCATATGCTTGCTTGTACCCCATGCACATACAGGGAAGTGCATCTCCTTGCCATACATCTCAAAGACCTCTACTGTATGACCTTTGCTGTTGAGTAGTGATGCCAAGAAACTACCTGCGACCCCTGCGCCTATTATTGCAAACCTCATCATATGCGCCTCCATCAATCAGGTCTCTACAGTCTTCTGCTCAAGCATGAGCTTTACCATGTGCCTTGGTGCCTGCCTTAATATCTGTACATACTCATTATCCTCAAGATCCTCTATCTCTTTAAGGGCAAGGTTAAGCCTAACATCTATATCATTGCTCATATGCTCTATCAATGGTACCCAGCGTTCAAGCACTATACTTGCTATATCTATATGCCTACCCATGATCATATCCAGTACCTCCTTTATAGAGTCGCTATAGTAGTAGAGGCATGCTGGCACTAACGTTATTATCTTGTGCACATTTGCCTTACCAGTCTCAACTATCCTGAGCACTTCCCTAAGATCATCTGCAATCTGGAATGCCTCTCCACACCTAGAGCCATAGTTGTATACCTTCTCCCCCATCTCTAGCCTGTTTGCTGCTATTGCCCCCAACTTTGAAGCAGCGCCAAAGAGCGCACCAGTCTTCAACTTGATTATAACATCGTACAAGCCTGAGGGGAACCTTCCAGAGGTTATCTCATCCACAAGTAGCATTGGGTTCAATGGTTCTTGGAATGCTCCTCTAGCAACTGCTGCTATCGCTTCTGCAACAGCCTTTGCATCATCCCTGCTCATATCACTCATCATATTTATCATGTAGGAGAGGATTAGATCTCCAAATAGCACTGCCCTCCTTGAACCCT
>JACAFJ010000055.1 GCA_013538675.1 Candidatus Nitrosocaldus tengchongensis | reverse complement strand
CAACATATCTAGGCTCCAAACTAGTTAGATCTGGCATATTATGGAATTCTTATAATGTATATTATGCAGTTGGTGTATGGTCTGA
Organism: Candidatus Nitrosocaldus tengchongensis; assembly: GCA_013538675.1. Classification (GTDB taxonomy): domain Archaea; phylum Thermoproteota; class Nitrososphaeria; order Nitrososphaerales; family Nitrosocaldaceae; genus Nitrosocaldus; species Nitrosocaldus tengchongensis. Next base: position 3,762 of record JACAFJ010000055.1, on the reverse strand, counting down.
TAATGAGTATAGACTACTCTCAGATTATACTGTAAGGGAGTATTATAATAGGTTGAGATCATACAGTTAATGATGCTACAGTTAAAGCTCATTAGATTTACAATAAAGAGTAAAGTAATGAATAGATGATATAAGGCAAGACAGATTATAATTGATTCTAGTATACTTATTGATATATGATCGACTTGATTCATGAACATGTTGTATAATGGATTACTGATCAGATGATGGGTAAGGCACATCTATAACCATCATATCCTCTGCTGCAACTACATTGCTATGTAGCATAGACGCCTCCTTGACCAATTTACTCACATCATCATACCTTGCACTAAAGTGTGTAAGCACAAGCATCTTCACATTTGCTCTAGAGGCAAGTTCAGCAGCCTCCCTAGCAGTTGAGTGCATAGTCTCTAATGCTCTATCCTTCTCATCCTCGCTGAATGTTGAATCAAAGACTAGAAGATCACAGCCATTGAAGAACTCCTCAAGCCTCCTGTTTGCCCTAGTATCGCCAGATATGCCTATCCTCCTACCTTTTCTCTTAGGTCCTGTAACATCACTAGATCTAACAAGTCTCCCATCAACTAGCACATCCTCCCCATGCTGTAGCCTATGCCATAACCTGCCCTTAGGTACACCTAGTGCTATAACCTTCTCAGGGTAGAATACTCCAGGCCTATCATGCTCCTCTATGCAGTATGCATATGAGTGTATAGAATGCTCTGCCTTGCATGCCTTTACAGTGTAATCCTTCTCCCTCACAACCACACCCTCCTCCTGCACTGCAGTAAAGTACACATCATACGTTAAGTTAACGTTAAGAAGCCTTGTATTCACATCTATGTACTCCTTGAGCACATCTGGCCCATATATGTAGAGAGGCACATCCCTTCCATTCAATGCTAACGTTTGCATGAAGCCTAGTAAGCCTAGAACATGATCACTATGCATATGCGTTATGAAGACCTTCATCCTTCTATTAGTTCCTAGCCCACTCTTCAGAAAGTTCCTCTGCATCCCTTCTCCAGCATCGAATATGAGCAGTTCTCCCCCTCTCTGCACTGCTATGGATGTTAAGCCTCTCTTTGCTGTAGGTACTGCTGAGGATGTGCCTAGGAAGATTATCCTGAGCTGCATGATATATCACAACCTTATGTAGATGTAGATATACTACTCCTACTACTCCTACTACTCCTACTACCACTCTTATTATTGCTCTCCCTGTCCATCTTACCAGTAGCACTGCTATTGCCTAGTATGCTGAGTACTGTGGATGCTGCCAATGGAGCAACATCTACTATCCTGCTTACCTTCTTATTTGGTATGGTGTTTGTAGCAACCACATCAACTGCTCCACTCTCCTTTATCCTCTCGAGTGCACCATCCAGCATTAGTGCATGGGTGCATGCAACATACACCTTGCTGCATCCATACTCAAGCAGTACCCTTACAGCCTCAGCAACACTACTACCAGTGCTTATCATATCATCCACAACTATCGCTACCTTATCCTTCATATCATCCCTTATCTTGCTAAGCATTTCATGATCTATCTTTACTGCTCCAGTGATCCTGTCCCTGCTCTTCCTTAACGCTATAGAGTTGCAATGTAGCATATCTGCTAATGCCTCTGCCCTGCTCGCTCCACCAGTATCTGGTGATACGCTTACAACATCCTTAGCCTCTACACCCTCCCCTGCAAGTCTCTTCTTGAAGTACTCAGCAAGTAATGGTACTGCAGATATGTTATGCACAGGTACTGTAAAGTATGATAATGCTAGGTTGCTATGTGCATCAAAGGTTACTAGTGCATCTATAGCATATGAGGAGATTATCCTTGCTATAGCATCTATGCTAACTATCTCTCCAGCAAGGAACTCCCTATCCTGCCTTGCATAGCCTAGATAGGGTACAACTGTAACAGTTCTAGATGCTACCCTGCTAACCTTAGAGAGGATGAAGAAGAGTTGCATCATATGCGTATCTACTGGGGGGTATGTTGATTGCACTACAACAACATCATCACCATCTAGAGCATCTGCTATCCTTATCTTGCTCTCACCATCTGGGAATACTCTTAGATCAACATCAACGAGCCTTGCATGCTCATCCTTACCTGCTAGAGTATCTGCTATGCCCTTTGCCATATCCTTGGATGCTGGACCTGCTACTATACTTATCCCCATGCACAAATCTATGCCATCATACTTTATATATCATACATCCTTGTAGTACTGCTATCCATAAGCAATGATAGCACTTGCTCCCTAACCTCTCTCTTCTCTAACTCTCCCCTGTATGCTATGGTTAGTATCCTGCTGTTGTTCTTTACACCCCTCATACGCATGCACATATGGTCTCCTTCAACAACAACTAGCACTCCTTTAACCTTATCCTCCAACTCATCCGCTATCTGCTTGGTCATCCTCTCCTGTATCTGGAGCCTCTTTGCATACTTCTCAACGAGCCTTACAAGTTTGGATATGCCGAATACCTTGCCATCTGGTATGTATGCTATATGCACCTTCCCGAAGAATGGGAGGATGTGATGCTCACACATGCTGTAGAACTGTATCTCCCTTGCTACAACGACATCGCTCTCCTCGCTGAATGTAACATTCAACTCAGAGTCCATGTTGTAGCCTGAGAAGATCTCAGCATACATCTCTGCAACCCTCTCTGGTGTATCTACCAGCCCTTCCCTATCTGGATCCTCTCCAAGTTCTATGAGTAGTTGCCTTACTAACCTCTTTATCCTTGCTGTTGAATACCTTCTGTTGTTAGAACCCCCTCTCTCCTTGCCATCACCATTGCTACTCTTAACCTTCTCATCCATGCTACTCTCCATATTCCTAATCCTCTCCTCCATTACATCAGTAGTACTCTTACTACTACTACCATGATCATCATAGTTACCATCACCATCATCATCCTTGCTGATATTTCTCATGGTATTCCCATCACCTTATGCATCTGTGGTATTATCCTAACATTGGGATAGTATTGATGTACAGCATCGTATAGTGCTAGCATATGCTCCAATCTAGGCTCATCGACACCATTAACAGGCTGGAGTACAAATCCATCTATAGCCTTGCTTGAACACTCTTCAAATATCATCCTTGCCAGTTCCTCTACCTCCTCTCTCTTGCTTAGACTGCTAAGCACTACCTTTATGTATGTTACCTTCCTGCTAGCAATAGCATGCTTTAGGCATAGCATCTCATTCTCAAGTAGCCTAGTGTAATGCTTATCATCAATAGCATTAGAATCCTTGAGTTTGAACTCTATCTTACATATATCCATATACGGCAGTACATACAAGAACCTTGATGCATCATAGCATGATGACTCTAGATATGTCTTGAGCATGAGTTCATCCCTAATATACCTTGCCAGTTCCCTAACCGCCTCATGCTGTAGCAATGGCTCGCCTCCAGTGAAGTTAGCCTTGAATGTACTCTTCTCAACCTTCCTTGCTATTATTGCTTTAGCCTCATCTATGCTGTAGCATGTACCATTACCAATGCTCAAAGCATATGGGGTATCGCAGTAGAAGCATCTGAGAGGGCACCCTGCAAGTCTGATGAAGAGGGTCTTTGTGCCTAGATACATGCCTTCTCCCTCTATGCTTGTGAATACCTCGCTTATGCTTACCCTCAACCTAATATCTGAGATTATGGTTTGAGTATCTTATTTAAATCTAATATTGCATAAGGTGTATTATCCTCTATCCCTGCTTCTCTGAACGCTCTCATC
>JACAFJ010000054.1 GCA_013538675.1 Candidatus Nitrosocaldus tengchongensis | reverse complement strand
TAACCGATATAATGTACTTCAAACCATTTTGATGTAATGTAATGTGGTGTGATGGATATGAGCAATATAGATGGTTACTGGCATGACAGCATAGCACTCGATTACATATATACTCTAGGGGTAGCAGGGGAGAGGTTCTTCAGGGAAGCATTGAATGGTAGGATAATGGCAACTAGGTGTGATGAGTGTAGTGTAGCATACCTTCCTCCAAGGCTCTACTGTAGGAGATGCTTCAGGAGATTGGATAGATGGGTTGAGGTAGAGAAGAGGGGCATCATCTACTCATATACATATGTTAGTAGTAGTGGCAATAGTGGTAATAGTGGTGGTAATGATGATGGTGATGATGAAGGTGATGGCTATATAGCCTATGCCTTAGTTAGATTCGATGGTGTTGATGGTGGCTTGATATGCAGAATAATAAACAAGATTGAAGATCTCAAGATAGGTGTTGGAGTAGCAGTTGATATCAAGGTTAAGGAGATTGCAATAGTAGAGTTTGTTGCAGAGATAGCAGGATGAGATCATTATTGCTAATATTAATATTAGCAATCTCAATGGAGAAGGTTAAGATTACTAAGTTACTAGGAACTTGAGTGCAGATACATTAGCAACTACATTTACATTGAAGTTAAGTTGCTCCATGGCATGGATCTAGTGTAATGATTACATCATATAGCATCTGCTATACAGAATAAAGTTGTACTTACAAGATGAAGAACTCATGCCATTAAGGTTGATACACTACCAGAGTTAATATTCTATGGATTGTTGATGGTTTAACAAGAGAGGGAAAGAACCGTTATTTACCTGCTCTCCCATATCTTATGTATGTCTAGGGTTAGAATGGTCAAGGATCATCCATTACTCATACTGGAGCATGATGGTGAGAGTGTAGAGAGAGGGAAGGGAGATAGAGCAATAAAGAGGGAGAGTAGAAGAACTTTAGAAAGGTACCTTATAGCAGCAGATCTACACATAGGATTTGAGCATGAACTTGCTACAAAGGGGATAAGGATGGATTCAAGTTATGTAAAGGAGATGTTGGATGAACTGCTATCTATAGCAAGGGATGAGCATTGCAATGGCATGATACTCCTTGGCGATATAAAGGATAGTACAAGAGGAATGAGCAGGGAGGAGTGGAGGAGCATACCATTATTCATAACCGAGCTTGCAAGGCATCTGGAACTGTACATAGTTCCTGGGAACCATGATTCATACCTTAGGAGGTTCATGCCAGACTCTGTAAGGTTGATGAGCAGTAAGGGTATGCTTATAGGCGATACTCTCCTCATGCATGGTCATACAAGTCCAAGCGTTGGGATCACTACTGTTAGGAGGATGGTCATGGGTCATCTACATCCAACACTTGCTAGTAGTGATAGCATACTGAGCGGGGAGAGGGTATGGATGATACTGAAGGTTGAGGCTAGTGATCACATGCTTGATATAGTTGTTATGCCAAGCCTCAACAGGTACATGACGATGCTACATAGAAGGAGTAGGTATGGTAATAGTAATAATAGTAATAATAGTAATAATGGTATAATACAACTGCTTAGAAGGTTGATAGGCAGTAACCTTACCATCATGAAGGCTGTAATACTCACCCTTGATGGTTCAGTAGTTGGTGATGAGAATACACTTATACAAGCGTATAGCCTTTGAGCGGGCTTACACTTGGCTCATTGCCCTTAAGCCACTCAAGGGTCTTTATGAAGAGGTTTGCAACATCCAGGTTTGTGAATACAGGTATACCCATCTCAACTGCCTTCCTCCTTATCATATACTCATCCTCAAGCATCTCAGCATACTTCTCTATCGTAAGGGTGCTTGGCACGTTTATTATGAAATCAACCGCTCTAGCATGGAGTAGATCAGCAATGTTTGGCTTCCTGTTGGGCTCGCTTATCTTGTACACTATCTGCACATCCTTGAACCCATTCTCTAGCAAGAACTCTGCTGTATGCTCAGTAGCATATATGCTGAAGTTCATTGCCTTTAGTGTTGATACTATTGGTAGTACTCTCTTCTTCATTACACCTCCTACGGTTATGAGCACTGAGCCCTTTGCAAGGTTGTACCCTGATGCCATCAATGCTTTGGATAGCGCATCATAGAAGGTATCGCCAAAGCATGCAACCTCGCCAGTTGACTTCATCTCAACCCCCAGCACTATATCTGCACCTTCCAACTGCATGAACGAGAACTGAGGTACCTTAACAGCAAATCCCTTAGCATTAAGCCATGGCTCATCAACCTCTGGCAATGCTTTACCTGCTATAACCCCTGCTGCTAGAGTGATGAGGTTCACTCCAGTAAACTTTGATACATATGGCATAGATCTTGAGGCTCTAACATTACACTCTATAACGTATACATCACTGCCCTTTACTATGTACTGGATGTTGAATGGTCCCCTTATCCTCAACGCCTTTGCTATGGCATGTGTGTACTCCCTTAGCGTATGTATATGCTTGCTGCTTAACCTCCATGGAGGGATAACCATCATAGCATCGCCAGAGTGTGTGCCAGCACTCTCCACATGCTCTATTATTGCACCTATCAGAGCATTGCCATTACCATCTGCAACACCATCAACCTCAACCTCTAGGGCATCTGTTATGAACTTGCTTATAACAACAGGATGCTCAGGGCTGACCTCTGCTGCCATGCTCAAGTAATGCTCAAGGTTGCTCTCATCCCAGATTACACGCATTGCAGATCCACTAAGCACGTATGATGGTCTAACAAGCACTGGGTAGCCTATGCTCTTACAGAACTCTTTAGCATTATCTATGCTAGTGAACTCCTGCCATGCTGGTTGCTTTATCCCTAGCATATCTAGGAGGGCACTGAACTTTGCCCTATCCTCTGCCCTATCTAGATCATCATTGCTTGTTCCAAGTATCCTTGCATCATGCAAGGCAAGTTTAGGGGTTAGGTTATTTGCTACCTGCCCACCAACACATGTAACTATCCCCTCTGGCATCTCCTTCTCATGTATGTCAAGGACCCTCTCAAGTGTTAATTCCTCAAAGTAGAGTCTATCGCTAACATCATAGTCTGTAGATACAGTCTCTGGGTTGCAGTTTATAACAACAACCTCCCTGAAGCCATGCTCCTTGAGCCCCCATACCATGTTCACAGTTGCCCAGTCGAACTCAACACTAGAGCCTATCCTGTATGTACCTGCTCCTAGAACTATAACCCTACCATTGCTATTGCGTGCCTCACCATCTGTATCAGTGCTCCTCTGATCAACCTGTATATCATCAGTCATCCCTCCATATGTCATGTACAGATAGTTGGTCTTTGCTGGCCACTCTGCTGCAAGTGTGTCTATCTGCTTAACAACTGGCACTATCCCCCTTGCCTTCCTGAACCTCCTTACATCATCCTCCTTCATGTCTAGGTATCTTGCTATCTGCCTATCAGAGAAGCCAAGCCTCTTAGCCTCTCTTATGGTATCCTCATCCAGATGCTTGAGGCTCTTTAGAGTATACTCCATCTCAACTATACTCTTGAGCCTGTAGATGAACCATGGGTCGATAGGTGTTAGCCTTGATATCCTCTCAACGCTCCATCCTAACCTTAAAGCATCGATAATGTTAAGGAGTATCTCATCATCTGGATTCATTATTGCATCCTCCAACTCTTCATCACTCCTGAACCTCTTCACCTCCCTTCTAAGCACTCCATCCAAGCCTATATCGAGCATCCTGTATGCCTTCTGTATTGCTTCCTCAAATGTCCTTGCTACTGCCATAACCTCTCCTACAGACTTCATCTGTGTACCTAACTTCCTATTCGCTCTATCAAACTTCTTAAAGTCCCATCTAGGCACCTTTACAACAACATAATCAAGAGATGGCTCGAAGCATGCAGTTGTTACCTTTGTTATCCTGTTCAGCAGTTCATCAAGGGTATAGCCTAGAGCAAGCTTTGCTGCCATGTATGCTAATGGGTAGCCTGTTGCCTTACTTGCTAGTGCTGATGACCTTGAGAGCCTTGGGTTTATCTCTATAACAGCGTAGCGCTCAGAGTTTGGCTCCAAAGCAAACTGTATGTTGCACTCTCCAACAACCTTACATGCTTCAACTGCCCTTATCCCTATACTCCTAAGCATATGGTACTCATGGTTGTTTATGGTTTGAGATGGTGCAATTACAATGTTATCCCCTGTATGGACCCTCATTGCAAGTATATTCTCCATGTTGCATACTGTTATTGCATTGCCCCTGTAGTCCCTCATTATCTCATACTCTATCTGCTTCCAGTGCCCAATGTACTCCTCAAGCATAACTTGGTGTATCATGCTTGCTGCTAAGCCTCTCTGCACTATCTCATACAACT
>JACAFJ010000053.1 GCA_013538675.1 Candidatus Nitrosocaldus tengchongensis | reverse complement strand
ATACATCGCTACTCATGATCCTCATCTTCGTTGCAGCAGGAGCTATAGCAGTTCAAACAATAGTTTACTTGAAGAGGAGAGGGTACCTGCTAGGTAAACTAAGCATAAGAAGATAAGGAGCAGGAGTAACAGCAGAAAGCTATAACACCATCATAATATCAACATATAATAGAATAGCAATCTAGCAATAAGCCATTCATCTTCCTCCTATAATTATAACCTTGTCTCATCCTCATGGTATGTATAGTGTTACTGAATTCACCTCTTCAGTAAAGAGGCACTACCATACCCCTCCAGCATCTATATCCTTACTATCTATATGTGGAGCCATGTGCAGTAGTGTATGTACCAACAACATTGTATGCAGAGTAGTTATGCTATGATAGTAGTACGTGCTAGATTTTATGGTTATTGTGGGCATGAATACATTTGTCTCCATATACCATGTTAACCTTTTCCATGGTTCATAAAACCTCTCTTGCTCTACCATCACATCCTTAACTCTCCTCTCATCTATATCCACAACAACCCTTGTTATCTGCTGATGTGCCTCATACACTTTACCCTCGTCTTTGGCTAGATCTACAGCACTTGATATTGGGTATGGATGAGCATCTATAGCATTCCAGTTTACAGCAATGATAACCTCTCCATACCTACTGCTGTTGTAGATGTTGCTACTGCTAACCTCCTCTCTAAGGTTATCAAGCATAGGCTTGAGTACTGGTTTAATTGCTAGCCCAACTAATTCATGATGCACTGGGTTCTGATGAGGTGCTGTGATCTTCACATTGCTGGATAACTCAACTGGCTGCACTCCTGCAACTGTAACATATGCTCCATACTCAAGCCACCTGCTCACCATATCCCTTATGCTGTTATTCTGTAGAGCAATGGCTATAGCAGTACTAGCCCTCTCGCTCACAGCAAATACATTCAGATGTGGATTGGAAGAGATTGGAGGATATGCAGTAGAAGTTGAGGAATCAATGCTTGAACTATCAGCACTATTCTGTATAGGTTCTGCTTTATGCAAGTAGGATGATGAGATAGCAAGATAGAGTGATATTGTTGCTGCTGCTGTTACTGCTACTGTTAACATCGTTGCCAGTAAAATAACCCGCTCTTTACCCTTCATATAGTACGAAGAAGCATCTTATCATCTAAACTTTACGTAGTTCACAACTGCTAAGCATCCAAGTATCGCTTCTTCAAGCCTAACGCTCTCAACCCTCTGCATGGGGAAGAAGTTGTACGCATGTATATCTATCCTTACATCACAAGCAATCTCATGCACATCTCTATACGGGGAGCCGAAGATCAGCATTATATCCCTTGCACTTGCAATATCCTGCTCTATCTCCCTTACAGGTCTTCCCAACCTAGATGTGATTATAGCAAGGCTCTCTTCACTCTTCTTCTTACTATAACTCTTCAGAAGATCACTAGCAGTACCAGCATACCTTACACGATAGCCCCAGTACCCTTTTATCTCATCCTCTCTTGCTAACCTACACCTTAGATCTGGGTATGGGGATGTGAATACCACTGAAACCCTCTTGCCTACCTTGACCTTATCTGCATGTTCAAGCAGGATAGGCTCATCAAGCCCAACATCAACATAGTATCTATCCCTCGTCCTTATTACTACACCCTGCCTTACATCACCAACCTCAACCTCATCCATCCTTACATATGGTTTATGATGTGGAGCCTTCAATGGGGGGAAGAGCCCAGCATACCTCAACTCCCTCATCCTTCCATACAGACTCTTCCTTAGGTATTGGGGAGTATCCATGAACTCAAGAACAAGCCTCAAGAGCATACCATCCTTGCTGTAATCTGCACTTGTATCCCTGTATATCAACACCAACTCTACTCCAAATATCGCTAACATTCTAGCAATCCTTGCTGCCTTGATACTCCTCTCTCTTAATGTGCTCTCTTCAGCAAGGCTTGAGTCTGGTATTGCTACACTGAGCATAGACTATACTTAAATGCACGTATTAATGACTGTAATTGTTATGGATGATAGCGATGGTAATAGTAGTAGGAGTAGCAGCAAGAATAACAACAGTAGTAAGAGCAGGATACTCGATCTAGTCCTTAAGCATGAAGGGTATAGAAGTAGATGCATAAACCTCATAGCATCAGAGAACATAACTAGTCATGCGGTTAGAGTACTTCTAGCAAGTGATCTAATGCATAGATACTCCCTCAGGATGTTTGCTGATGGTAACTTCTACAGAGGTACAAGGTACATAGAGCAAGTAGTAGAGTATACAGATGCACTTGCAATGGAGTTATTCAACGCTAGATATGCAGATACAAGGGCGATATCTGGACATGTATGCTCTCTAGCAGTACTTATGTGCTTAAGCAAGAGTAATGATACCATCATGGCTCTAAGCATGGATGATGGAGGGTACCCTGGTTATATGAGCAAGTATATGCCATCTAGGCTAATGCTTGAGATGCATAGCATACCCTATGATCAGGCAAATATGTGCATAGATGTTGATGCTTGTATAGCAGAGATACAAGAGCTGAGGCCTAGGCTAGTGATAATAGCGCCATCAACTATAACATTCCATACACCTCTTCAGGGTATAGCAAAGGCATGCAGTGATGTAGGCTCCATGCTTGTATATGATGCATCCCATGTACTTGGTTTGATAGCAGGGCATGCATTCTCAAATCCTTTGCATGAAGGTGCTAGCATACTCATAGGCAGTACACACAAGTCATTCCCAGGACCTCAGGGAGGAGTCATACTTGCAGACAGGGATGATGGCTATGGGTTAGAAGATTACATGCCTCTAAGGGTTATAGATAATCCGCACTTCAACAGGATAGCAGCACTAGCACTTGCCTTGGAGGAGATGAGGGAATATGGCAGGGATTATGCCATGCAAGTAGTGAAGAATGCTAGGGCACTTGCTAGAGCGTTGGATGATAATGGCGTTGAGGTTAGGAAGAGAGCCATGGATGGTCAGTATACTGAGACACACCAAGTACTCCTGAAACATAAATACAAGGATAAGTTTGTTAAGATGCTTGAAGATGCCAATATAATAGTTGATAGTATGCTTAGGTTAGGTACATGTGAGGTTACCAGACGAGGGATGAAGGAGGAGGAGATGGGGCATATAGCAGAGATGATCTCAAGCATATACCATGCAGTAGATGGTATAATAATAATAATACAGCGAGTATAGATCAGATGGAGGTAACAAATAAAATCAGGAGGGATGTTGAGGATCTAGCATCCAAGTTCAATAGCATAGATTACTCATCTAGCATCTTCTCCCTCCTCACCTGATGCTATTATTTATTTTTGTTTAGATAGTCATTATTGAGTTACTGAACCACGACTCTTTGCAATCTCTGCATATTTTGCTACCTCTTCCTCTGTTAGTCTGCGCATCTTCTTGTTCTTGTTATCTATAACAGCCATCTTTATATGCTTTGTACCACTCTTATCCTCGCTCACATTGTATATGGCCTGTATTGCTAGTATGCATGCCTCATCTATGCTCATATCATCTCTATACACCTTCTCTAGCAGATCATTGACCTGATCTGCGCCAGCACCTATGGCAATTGCATTGTATGCTAGGTATGTACCACTAGGATCTGTAACGAATATGCTCCCTCCATTTCTGTCAACCCCTCCTATTATGAGTGATACTCCATACGGCCTAACGCCAGCATACTGTGTGAACTGTTGTGCAAGATCTGCTATGTTCTTTGCTATAGTCTCAACATCCGCTGCTTCATCATACACAAGCCTGTTACTCTGAGCCATAACCCTAGCATGATCAACCTGGATCCTTGCATCTGGGATGTAGCCTGCTGCTGCAACGCCTATATGCTCATCAACCTGGAATATCTTCTGTGTCATGGTATGAACCTGTAACTTCTTTGCCCTCTCCTCTGCTGCAAGTACAACACCATCCTTGCTCTTTATACCTATGGCTAGAGTACCTCGCCTTACAGTCTCTATAGCATACTCAACCTGATAGAGTCTACCATCTGGGGAGAATACAGTTATTGCTCTATCATATCCTGCTGCTGCTGGTAACACATTGATCTTGCAGATATGCCAGCATTTAAAAGTTTCTTACGCATAAGGGATAGCGTGCATAGGGCAACCATAACATTCTATGGGCATAGGAACGTTAGAGCATTGCATAGAAGCACCATAGAGGTAACAAAGGATGAGCATCTAACGCTTAGAGGGGATTGTATAGTTGGAGTCAAGGCAGACAAGGCATGCAGGGACCTCAATGCCTTGATAGGTGATAGGGTAAGGCAAGATGATAGGGAGATTAGATTCACCATACTTGTTAAAGGCATGGAATGGAGGTTCACTGCCAAAGGATGCAGGATGCTTACCCTTGAGGATGATCGCTCTATAGTGATAAGGAAGAGCAGGTATATCTGCCCAAGGACTCTAGCCATAATGAGTAGTGCATCAGCAATAGATATGCCAAGAGAGATGGTTAGAATGCTTATGGATGAGAGCACTAGAGGAGTTCTTATGATAGAGTGTTGATAAGATTGAATTGTAGAAATAAATAGGTAGAGAAATTGATTTTATTCATCTTTGTATTATAGCATCTATCTTTGCTATTTGATCACTTATGTTTGTTCTAGATATGCTTAGATTGCCATGTCTCTGTAGCAGTCTGGCCATGAGTGCTATAGACATCT
>JACAFJ010000052.1 GCA_013538675.1 Candidatus Nitrosocaldus tengchongensis | reverse complement strand
CTAGTGTTGCCAGGGAAGACAGCCTTCTTTATGCTCTCAGCATGCTTCTCAAATGAGAGTATCATACCTCCTTGAGGACCAAATAGAGTCTTGTGCGTGCTCATGGTCATAACATCTGCCCCTTCTCTCAATGGATCTTGGAACTCATTCCCTGCTATAAGCCCTGCAACATGTGCTGCATCATAGCATATGGTTATGTTGTTTGCATGAAGGTAATCTGCTACTTCCTTTACAGGATGGGGGAAGAGGAATAGACTTGCACCAAACATAGCCAGCCTAGGAACCTTGCCATTGCTCCTCTTCATCTCCTCAACCTTCTTTATTGTAGCATCAACATCTATGTTCATCTCCTCCTTGTTGAATGCAAATGTCTCTACTTGCAATCCTCTAACTAAGCCAGCTGTACCAGAGTGCTCCCTCTTCCCATGAGAGATGTGCCCTCCATTTGGGATTGCCAATGCAAGCATGGTATCTGAAGGTTCTGTGAATGCAGCATATACAGCAAGGTTTGCTACTACACCAGATACTGGCCTAACATCAGCAAACTCAGCATTGAAGACCTTCTTTGCTAGTTCTATGCATATCAACTCAACCTGATCTATGTATATGCATCCAGCATAGACACGCTCACCTGGCCATCCCTCAGCGTATCTGTTTGCAAAGTCTGAGACTATAGCCTCTCTAACAGCAGGGCTAGGCACATTCTCACTTGCTATCAAGGGTATGCATCTATTGAACCAGGAGTGATGCTCCCTGAGGAGCCTCAACACATTGCTGTAGTGCTTATACGCTTCGCCCTCCTCATCATTACCATCACTCTCTACCATGCATAGGGAGATGGGTAACCTAAATTTAAAACTATTCAGACATCAAAGTATAGGTAGAACTCGTGGGGATGGGGTCTTAACTTGATCTCCATATAATCCCTGCTCTCAAGCTCTATCAGTTTGTCTATAAGGTCTTGAGTGAATACTGACTTTAGGTAGAGGTTATCGCTCTTCAAGGAGTTAACAGCATCTATGAGCGTTGGAGGGACCTGCTTTATCCCTAACGCTCTTCTCTTCTCAGCACTCATCAGGTATATGTTCTCATCCACAGGCTCCCCTGCATCCCTCTTCTTCCTTATCCCATCAAGGCCAGCAGCAAGTATGGCACTGAAGCACAGATATGGGTTACAGGATGGATCTGCTGCTCTAAACTCTATCCTCTTGCTTGCTGCCTGCTTACTGCCTCTAAAGTATACAGGAACCCTTATTATTGCTGATCTGTTACCCTTGCTCCATGCTATGTACACAGGAGCCTCATACCCTGGCACCAACCTCCTGTAGGAGTTGGTCGTTGGTGCAACTATTGCACACAGGGATTCTGCATGCTCAAGTATACCCCCAGCAAAGTACCTTCCTATCTGGCTCAACTCTGCATACTCATCATCTGCATCGTAGAACTCGTTCTTATCATTCCATAAACTTACGTTTACATGCATGCCAGAGCCATTATCCATTGCAAGGGGTTTAGGCATCATGGTAGCAATTAGGTTGTTCAACCTTGCTATGTTCTTTACAACGTACTTGTAGGTCATCGTATTATCTGCAGCATTTGTTAGGGTATCATATCTCATATCTATCTCACACTGACCTGCTGTTGCAACCTCATGGTGATGCGCCTCACAAGGTATACCAAAGTAATCGTTCAGTACCTGCATGCACTGATTCCTAAGATGGGTTAGCGTATCATATGGCTCAGCAGGCATGTAGCCCTCCTTCAGCCTTAGTGTGTTGGATGAGTCGTTGCTCCATGGAGCCTCTACACTCTCTATGCTGTATGATATACCCCTACTTGGAACCATAGCCTCCCATGCTACCTTGTTGAATACAAAGAACTCAACCTCAGGACCCCAGTAGGATACCTTGAAGCCCTCCTCCTTGAGCATACCCTCAGCCCTCTGTGCAACAGTCCTAGGGTCCCTTGATAACCTCTCGTTAGTGTAGCCCCAGTACACATCGCATATCATCCTTGCAGTCTTGCCCTGATCCTTCCATGGTATAATTGCGAATGTGTTTGGATCTGGCTTGAGTATCATATCAGACTCGTATATCTGTGCAAAGCCCTTTATGGATGAGCCATCGAGCTTGGGGAATCCTTGCCTTAGTGCATCAACATCAAGCATCTTTGCGTTGACAGTAACATGATGAAACCTTCCCATCAGGCTTGTGAACTGAAGATCGAGATACTTTACATCTTGACTCTTTATGATATCCATGACTTCTTCCATAGTGTAACTTACAGGCTCTATGATGCCATCTACAAGCCTGTAAGGCATGAACTGCATTCTTTAATTCGTTATTTAATTATATCGTTGATGCTGAACTTATGGCATGGAGAGTTCTAGCATAGATGATGTAAAGACACTTTACGAGTATCTGAGCAGGGAAGAAAGCAGTAGTTCATTGCAGGAACTGGATCATACGTTGTACAGGAGGATAGCTGAGATCTTCAACTCATTGAAGGGTTACGGCTACGAGGGTATAGATGCAAAGATCAGGGATACTCTAGTATCCATGCTCTCAGACATAGTAAGGTTGATGCTCAAGATAAGGCTGGAGAAGGTAAGACAGTCTGCAGATGAGATAGACTATTCTAGGTTGAGTAGCGAAGAGTTGTATGTTGCATTGGCTGAGAGGGAGTTCAGGCTAAGGTTAAACCTCTTACTCTCATCCATACTGAACGGTAGGAGCAAGGTGCTAGATGCTATTGCAGAAAGGGTAGCATCAACCTTGGTACTTGTTAGGTTCATAAGGCAGGTAGATGCCTTTACAGGTAAGGATAATGCCAGATATGGACCATTCGAGGCAGAGGATGTAGCCATGATACCATTTCTAGATGCTATAGAGTTGGTAAGGCAAGGTGTGGCAATAGAACTACCACTAGCCGAGTATTGATTCACTGCTTGCTTGCTTGCTGATGCATAGGTAGCGAAACTAATAAAATAAAGTAAGTAGAAGAAGAAGAGAAGAGGATGCCACACACAGATATAGATATGCTAACCCATCTACTACTAGCATTGTACCCAGCAGCGGCATTCTTCTTCATCGAGGTTGCATGCAGGTTCGCTAACATCCCTGCATGGAGGAAGCATATACTTCAAGGGTTTGCTTCACTTGCCTTTGCTGTAGCCTATGTTACGGTTATAGATGCATCTGGGATAGCGGTAGCACTATTCATATTCGCTCCACTGCTCTTCCTTCATGCAAGGAATGTTAGAATTAGAGAGATGGTCAAGGACCCAAGTATGAAAGGGTAGATAGTAAGATTAGATTAGATTAGTTGAGGAAGAGCATCTACTAACCAATATTCAGAGTACAAATATGCTTGGGATGCATACAAAGGCAAGGCAAGGTATGAATTATGAATCTGGTGTTAGCATCCTTACTGTTGTATGGTAACATCTACCTATGTGAGTAGAATAATAAGACTACCTTATATAGCATGCATTGGTTGCAAGTTGCAATAAAACCAAAGGCAAAGGAAGAGAAAGGATGGAGGAGAAATGAAGGAAGGAGAGATCGCTTATCATCATCGTCATCCATTATTAAGGCACTATATACCCTCTCCCAACTATCTCCCCTCTTCTCAGCATTGTTAGCGCATCGTTAACCTCATCCAGAGTAAAGGCCTTATTCGCTATACTCCTTATCCTCTTGCTTGATGCTAGCCCAACCAACTCCTCAAGCTCATCCTTTGTACCTACCAAAGAGCCTAGCAGGGAGAACTCCTTCAGCACAGTCATCTGGGGATCTATGCTTATTGGTTTGTTGCTTACCCCTACAAGCACTAACCTTCCTCCATTTGCTAGCATGCTCATAGCATTCTTTATAGACTCATCACTTATAACAAAGTCAAGTACAACATCTGCACCAACACCATCTGTCAGCCTCTTAACCTCCTTCCTAATGTTACCATCCTTAGCATTAACAGCATGATCTGCACCAAGGCTCTCAGCAAGTCTCAGCCTTGCCTCGCTCCTTGCTATTGCTATAGTGTATGCCCCTGCAAGCCTTGCTGCTTGTAGTGCATATAGACCAACACCACCAGCACCATATATGACTACAGTCTCGCCCATCCTTACCCTTGCTATGTTCTTAACTGCATGATAAGCAGTTATTCCAGCACATCCCAAGGTTGCAGCAAACTCTATGCTTAGATCATCTGGGAGTCTAACAAGCCTATCAGCATTAACCTTACAGTACTCAGCATAACCTCCATCATCAGAGAACCCATAACCTTCCCTCTTGAATAGGTTGAAGCACTGCATCCCTTTGCCTTGCAAGCATCTCTTGCACTTACCACATGGGCTTAGAAAGTGTACAAGCACCTTATCACCCTTCCTGTAATCTGTAACGTTTGAACCTACTGCTTCTACAACACCTGCTATCTCATGTCCAAGGGTTAATGGGGGATCTGCTGTTATAACCCCATCCAATACATGCACATCACTATAGCACATGCCTGCTGCCTTTACCCTTATGAGTACATCATCAGCACCCAACCTAGGCATCTCAATATCCTCTATCTGCAATGGTTTGCCTACAGCATGGAACCTAGCAGCTCTCATGCTATTGCAAATGCATGGATGTTAAAAATACTTTATCTTGTATCGCATCCACAACCATCCTCAGAGTCATGCATAACTATGCCATATCGCTCAGCACATGAGTTGCATATGCTATCATTGTATGCATCATCCAGCACTGACTCACAGAACGCACATATCCTCTTGCTTAT
>JACAFJ010000051.1 GCA_013538675.1 Candidatus Nitrosocaldus tengchongensis | reverse complement strand
TGCTGCTTCATACAGTGTAAATCTAGAATGTCCATTCCATGCTTGTCTAGCAGCATTAAGTTCGCTTACCCATGTGTTTCTAGGTATTCCTAATGTATCTAAACTTGAATAGTTGTACTGTACATGCTCTACTGCACTCCACCATCTGCATCCAGAATATAATGGTACATGGGTTGCTAATGCTGTGGCTGTTACACTGCTCATAAATACTATACCAATTATTACTATCTGTCTTATTGACAGCATTAGATGAATTACTTACATCTGATATATATATAGCGATCTTAATAATTGAACCTATGTGTTTATACTCTTAGATAATATAAATGCATCCCATATCTACCAATCAATCAATAGTTGATCACTTACCATTCATTATCTCTGCTACTCTCTTTGCAAAGTATGTTATTATTATATCTGCACCAGCACGCCTTATGCATGTCAGCAACTCCATCATAACAGCATCCTCATCTATCAACCCTTGCATGGATGCTGCCTTCACCAATGCGTATTCTCCAGAGACACTGTACGCTGCCAATGGATGCTTAAACTTATCTCTAGCAAGTCTTATGATATCAAGGTATGCTATGGCTGGCTTAACCATTATTATATCAACACCCTCAAGTATATCCTGCTCGATCTCCCTCAACGCTTCCCTAGCATTTGCATAGTAGAGTTGGTAACTCATGCGATCCCCAAACCTTGGTGCAGAGTCTGCTGCACTTCTAAACGGTGTATAAAGCGAGGAGGAGTACTTTGCTGAGTAAGACATTATTAGCACATCCTTGAAGCCATGATCATCAAGTGCATCCCTTATTGCTCTAACCTGACCATCCATCATTGCTGATGGAGCAACTATATCTGCTCCAGCATTGGCATGGCTGACTGCTATCTTAGCCAAGACACCAAGAGTACTATCATTATCTACCCTGTTACCTTTGAGTAAGCCACAGTGACCATGGTTTGTGTACTGGCATGTGCATACATCTGTTACTATTGTAAGGTCATCGCTGCTGAACTCCTTCCGTAGTGCTGCTACAGCCCTCTGCACTATACCAGAGTCATCATATGCTGATGATGCATACTCATCCTTACTTCTTGGTATTCCAAATAGTAGGATTGCCCTTATGCCTAGATCTATAAGATACCTAGCCTCATCAATGAGCATTGAGACTGGAAGCCTAGAGAGTCCTGGCATCGACTGGATGGGTTCATTACCTGCTATGCCATCCTGCACGAATACAGGGTATACAAGAGCCTCTACATCTATCCTGCTCTCTTGAAGCATATGCCTTATCGCACTACTCCTCCTAAGCCTCCTCAGCCTTGGAGATGGGAATACTGGACCATCTACATCTACACCCTTCCTAGAGGAGAGATTCAGTGATTCAGGTGAGGGCGAGGATGTAGATTGTGATGGTGATGAGGATGATGATCGTTGAGGTTGAGGTTGTGAACCCTTATGCATATACAATCCCTTCCTTTCTACTACTACTTGTTCATCTGCATACCCTGCTCTTCCAACTCATGACCATACTTGAATAACCTGCTAGCCACCTTTATCAGCTCCACATCCCCACTCTCCGATGCCCTCCTCAACTCATCCATGGGTATGGAGAGTATGCTCTCAACTATGGCATAGCTCATCTGCTCAACTACCTGCTTGCTATGCTCATCAAGGTTGAGCATGCTCAATGCCTTATCCAACTCCCTCTGCCTTATCCTATCAACGCTCCTGAAGAGCGAGTCCACTATGGGTTCTACCTCAAGCCTCCTCAGCCTAGCCTCCATTGCATCAACCTCTTCCCTAACTATACGCTCAGCCTCACTCACCTCCTTCATCCTTGAGCCAATATTCCTCTCAACCATGCTTGATACCTCATCGAACCTTATCACCTTAACACCATCTACACCATCTACCCTAGGCTCTACAGTGCTTGGGTTTGAGATATCTACTATGAGAAGGACGTATGCTGATCTCTGCTCATCTCCTCCATCTATGCTAACCGTGCCCCTCATCCTCCTCTTCTTCTCCATAACCTCTGCCATCTTCTCATATGTTATTAGCCAGTATGGTGCTGTAGTAGCGATGAAGAGTACATCTATACCATCAAGCATCTGCATTGCATGCTCGAACTCCATAGGTTTGCCCCCAATACTCTCTGAGAATGCCCTTGCCCTCTCCATTGTTCTGCTGGTTACTATGAACTCAATACCCTTATTCAGCAAGGGCTTTGCTACCATCGTTGCAGCCTCGCCAGAACCTATGAGCATCACACTCTTGCCATGGAGCCCATGGAGATGCTCCTCTGCAAGTTTAACTGCTATCGAGCCGTATGAGATGCTACCCTTGTTTATATTTGTGCTTGCCCTGACCCTGCTACCAACCCTGACTGCCTTCTCGAATAACATGCTAAGATATGAATCAACAGCATTGCTCCTCCTAGCGTTCTCTAGAGCACGCTTCACCTGTCCAAGTATCTGATCCTCCCCTACCACGAGTGAGTCAAGACCAGATGCAAGCCTGAAGAGATGGAGTATGGCATCCTTGCCTTTGCTCAACTCTACATTCTTCAACACTGCTCTATCGATGCTGAGATACTCAGACCAGATATCTAGCAAGGATGATGGGTCATCAACCCTACTACTTACTGCATACAATTCTACCCTGTTGCATGTCTGAAGGATGAGAAGTTCATCTAATCCATGCTTATCCTTCATGCTGTATATTGATGATACATCCTTGAATGTGAAGCGCTCAAGTATGTGTATAGGGATATGTCTGTATGTTACCCTAGCATTTAGGATGTTTATCATCTAGCATGACCCCCCATAACTATAACTGCTTGCTCAACAGGCTTAGAGCCCTTGCTCTAGCCTCCTCAAGCCTCTTACTCTTGAGCATATCCACTATCTCCCTATCCATTATAACTGAGTATATGTAATCCTTTCTAGCATGGATATCGTTTATATGCTTCATAGCAATGCTTCTAGCATAATCTGCTAGCCTTATCATCTCTATATCCTCTTCCCTTATAAGCCTCTTGAGTACCCTCTCAGCCTTTATCCTTAGCACTCTAGCCATGGCTGGGCTACTACCCCTAGTTGATATTGCGATGAAGAGTGTATCATGTATGTTTATAACAGCAGGATGGATGAAGTCACTTATCGCTGGGTCATCTGCAGCATATGCAAGTATGCCCATTGCCTTTGCCCTCTCAACTATACCTCTATTCAACGATCTATCGTTGGTTGCTGCCATTACTAGGAATGGTCTCTCCTCTCCTTCAAACTCAGCGAGTATCGATGCATCCTTTACGCTCTTCTTCATCAAGGTTATCTTGCCATCTCTCGCAAGATCTAGCAGAGATCTGTTGAACCTGTTGCTTATCACGGTTATGCTCTTGCATCCCTGTCCAAGTAGTGCTTTAACCTTCCTGGTGCCCTCAACACCAGCACCTATGACCAGAACACTCTTGCCCTGCATGTTGAGGTCAACTATCAAGATGACTCATCTAGCATATGCTAACATCTTATTTATAGATTGAGCCATGATGGTGATGATAAATATAGTATAGTGTATATGATGGTGCATTGCATACAGTTACCAATATTAACCACTTCGGTATGAAGAGGTATATGCAGGTACAACAACTCGATTCAATAGATAGGGAGATACTCAACATAATACAGTGGGAGTTCCCTCTCCTTGCAAGACCGTTCCTTGCAATAGGGGAGAGGCTTGGCATAGGAGAGGAGGAGGTCATTGCAAGGATAAGGAGGCTTAAGGATGAGCAGATAATAAGGGAGATAGATGCCATATTCGATACTAGGAGGTTAAAGTACAAGAGTGCTCTAGTAGCGATGAGTGTGGAGCAGTCAAGGATAGAGCAGGTAGCAGAAGAAGTGAATAGGCATCCTGGTATTAGCCATAACTACGAGAGGGATGATCCAAACTACAATCTATGGTTCACAATAGCAGTGCCTCCATATGGCAATATCAAGCATGAGGTTGAGAGGTTTGCTGCCCTTGAAGGGGTTAAGAGGTACATGATACTCCCTACAATCAAGTTGTACAAGATAGGTGTAAGGCTTGATATGAGTAGTAGTAGCGATGATGATCCAACAGATATCAGGCCTGTAGAGAATACTACAAGATCTACCATAAATGTTAACTTTGAGCCAGATGAGATGGATAAGATGTTCATAAGAGAGTTGCAGAAGGATATAGAGGTTGTAAGTGAGCCATTTAATGAACCTGCAAGGAGGCTTGGCATCAGTGTTGAAGAGTATCTTGCTAGAGCAAAGTACTACGAGAGTATAGGTGTTATGCGTAGATTTGCAGCAATACTTAGGCATAGGAATGCTGGGTTCGTAGCAAATGGTATGATAGTATGGATAGTGCCAGAGGCTAGGGTTGATGAGGTTGGTACACTCCTTGCCTCATTCCCTCAGGTTACACACTGCTATAGGAGGCCAACGTACCCAGACTGGCCATACAACCTGTACAGCATGGTACATGCAAAGAGCAGAGATGTGTGTGAGGGTATAGCAAGAGAGTTTGCCTCGCATGTTGATATAAACGATTACAGGATACTCTTCTCAACCAGAGAGTTCAAGAAGGAGAGGGTTAGGTACTTCATAGAGGATTCCTATTAATTAATTCAAGGATGGTAAATATCTGTTATTTATTATATGATGTGTTTGCTGCTAACTGTTACTGTATGCTCTGTAGCAATACAAAGTCCTTATCATACATCTCCTTTATTGTATTCAACTCATCACTGCTTAGATACTTGCCATCTGAGATCGCTGCATAAGCCTCCAACTCCTCTATGCTGGTTACAGTTGGTAGCACTGATGATACACACTGCTCTGAGAGGATGAACTTTATTGCAAGTTCATTTATGCTCCATCCTCTAGCCTCTGCTATAGGCTTCAGCATATCAAGCCTCTTGCTAGCCTCCTCTATCCATGCCCTCTTTCTGAACGCTCTATGATCGTTCTTATCCAACTGTGTATTAACTGTAAGTTTGCCTGTAAGCACTCCAGATGCATCTGGCACCCTAACCAGTATGCCAACATCATATGCTCTAGCATATGGGAAGAACTGCCTTGCTGGCTCCTGCTCTAATATGTTGTATACAGTCTGTAGGGCAGTAACATTCCTCCTCTCCATCGCATATATGCCCTCATCCTTCCATCCTATCGCTGGACCTAAAGCAACGCCATAGTGCCTTATCCTCCCTTCTGATCTTAACTGCTCCAATGCTAGGAAGAGTGGATCATGCGTTATGGCATACATCTTTGGGTTATGGAGATTATAAACATCAACATAACTGCTCTCTAAACGCTCTAAGCTCTTATCTAAAGCAAATCTAACATATTTAGCATCGAACCTCTGAGGCAACTCACCATGCCCTATCTGCTCTATGTTAGAGTATATGTCGTAGCCAAACTTCGTTGATATTACAACTTCATCCCTCATACCCTTGAATGCCCTTGCTAGGAGCCTCTCGCTCCTCCCCTTCCCATATATATCTGCTGTATCGAAGAAGTTTATGCCAAGATCATATGCATGTTTGAGCATCCTTATAGCATAATCATCATCTATCTGCTTGCCCCACCAATCCAATGCTATAGTCCATGCACCAAAGCCTATCTCAGAGACAAGTATGTTACTCTTCCCTAACCTTCTATACCTCATCCTGCCATCACCCCATCAACCTCCCTCTTTATCCTATCAAACCTATAATCATCAACAACGGGCTTGCCTACCCTAACATCCTTGAGATCATCATTAACAAGCCTTATCCATGATCTGCATCCATAGTACTCTCCCTTCATATCAACCACTATTGGCTCTTCAAGCCTATATGCTCTAACAAGCATAACGCTAACAGGCCTATCCCTATTCCATTGCATCCTATAGTCTATGAAGAGATCGTTGTATATATGGTATCTATCAAGTTTAAGCAATCTAGACCTGTCACTACTCTCATAGTATGATGCTACCCTTGCTGCTGATCTTATCACAGCCTTATCTACTGGTGCATGAACCTCCAGCA
>JACAFJ010000050.1 GCA_013538675.1 Candidatus Nitrosocaldus tengchongensis | reverse complement strand
GCTGGAAGCATAATACAGGAGTTGAGTAACGTGCCAGTGATAGGAAGCATACCATACATCAAGGATCTTGATGACATACCTTCCATTGCAAAGTATATAAGGTATGACCTGCTGCTAACCTAGCCCGTCCTAGCCCATATGATCCCATCGTAATATTATAGTTTATTAACGGGATAGCACTAATTTATATCATGTTAAAGATTGCGAAGGGTCTAGTCATAGCTGCTCTAGTACTCCTCATAATATATGGTGCAGATGAGGCGGCAAGCAGGAGCATGGATGATGGAGAAGATGCAAGGGAGACTGGATTTCTGCCTATGAATGCAATGGTTAGAGGGCTAGCGTTTGGGGGTTCTGCAATAGCACTATCCATAGCAGCATTCTTCGTTGCTAGAGAGGTCTCAACCTTTGTGTGGATAATGCTCATCATAAATGGTGTGCTGATAGCAGCAGGAGGAGCAATAGCTGGCTCAGCCCCTGTAGCAGGGCTTGGCGCAGTTGTGATAGCACTAGGAGTAATAAAGAGGTTCAGAGATGCAAAGATAGCAAGGATGGCATAGGTAAAGATAAGAATTTATAAATAATCTACGCTTACTTTATCCAATTAATGGTAGAATGTGTGAGATGCCATAGGGATACCAATGAGTTCGTACTTGTACCTGTGGAGCAGAAGGTTTACATAATATGCCATGACTGTGTTAGGGAGATAATAAGGAAGTATGTTGAGAGCATAAAGGATAAAGGCTTCTCAGATATAGATATGACTTGAGCTATATATTATAGTATATTTATTAACTGTTTAGAAGTAGCATGCCTATATGCCCAATATGCAAGAGAGAAGCCAAGAGGATGCTTACATGTGAGCATACTGATGGTGAGGAGGTATGCATAGAATGTTATCAGGAGATACATTACAAGCTTACAGAGCATCGATGAGTTTAAGTTTATTAGCACCCATACTACCCTTCATCACATGAAGGCTGTGATACTTGCTGGAGGCTTTGGGAAGAGGTTGAAGCCTCTAACTGATGATAGACCTAAGCCAATGGTTGAGATACTTGGCAAGCCAATAGTAGCATGGCAGGTAGAGTGGCTTAGACTGAATGGGATATATGAACTCATACTATGCGTTGGTTACATGAAGGAGCGTATAATGGATTACCTCGGCGATGGTAGCAAGTACTCAGTAAGCATAGATTACGTTGTTGAGGATGAACCGTTGGGTACTGGAGGAGCAGTCAAGAATGCTAGGCATATGCTGAAGGATGATGATAAAGGAAAAGAAGAGGAGGATGAGGATGATGATGGCTATAAGTTCATAGTGGTTAATGGCGATATTATAACAGATCTTAACATAGGGAAGATGCTAGCATTCAATGGCAATAGCATAGCAGTAGTACCATTGCCAAGCCCATATGGGATAGTTGAGATCAGCAATGACTCTAAGATAATTGGCTTTAAGGAGAAGCCCAAGATAGATCAGTTCTGGATAAATGCTGGAGTATACTGCCTAACCAGCGAGGTCTTCAAGTACCTTCCAGAGAAGGGGAGCATAGAGTATGATACATTCCCTAAACTAGCAGCAGATGGCATGCTTTATGCTGTGAAGTATAGGGATGCATATTGGAGATCGATAGATACGCATAAGGATGTTGAAGAGGCGAGCAAGGAGTTGTTGAAGTACAAGGGATGTTAAGGGATGAGAGGTAGGATTGGTGTAAGCCTAGGGATGCTCTTGGATGGTAGGCAAGTACTAGAATATGCTAGGATAGCAGATGGTATGAAGGTACACTCTATCTGGGTGCCAGAGTCATGGGGAAGGGATGCGTTTGTAACACTCTCATATTTAGCATCGTTAACAGAGCATACTCTACTAGGCACTGCTATCGTCAACATATACGCTAGGAGTGCAGCGAGTACAGCCATGGCATTGAGTACGCTAGATTTGTACTCTAAGGGCAGAGCAATACTAGGGTTAGGAGCAGGGAGCAGGAGGCTTGCTGAGGACTGGCATGGGTTGGAGTTCAAGCATAACATAGCAAGGATGAGGGAGTATGTCGATGTTATAAGACTGGTTACTAAAGGGGAGAGGGTAGATTACAATGGCAGTGTCGTAAAGGTTAAGGGTATGAGACTTGGGTTCAGGCCTCCAAGGAGTAGCATACCAATATACATAGCAGCAACAAACCAAGGTATGTTGAAGCTTGCTAGAGAGGTTGGTGATGGCTCTATACTCTTCCTTATACCAGTTGATGAATTGGACAAGATTGTAACTATGCTGAAGGATGCTAAACCAGAGATAGATGTTGCTTCAGTACTTATAACAGCAGTATCAAGTTATCCTGCAAAGGCTATAGAGAGGGCTAAGAAGAGTATAGCATTCTACATTGCTGTAGGCTCCATATATGCTAGATTCTTGGCAGAGCATGGATTCAAGGATGAGGTTGAGCAGATAAGGGAAGAGTATAGGAGGAATGGGCTCAAAGATATACACATGTATGTAAGTGAAAGGATGCTCAACTCACTTGCATTGGCAGGCAGTGTTGATGAGTGCATAAAGCAGCTCTATCAATTCGTATCTAAGGGTATAGACCTACCTATACTGCTCATCAACCCTGTACATAACTCTGATGAGGATTATATAGCATTCAAGAGCATGCTTGAGGTGCTCAGAGATGAAGAATGCTGCTGATGTTGCTATAGTAGGTTATGGCATATCAAAGTTCAACAGGGATGGGTGCTTAAACCCAGTTTATGAACTTGCTGTCCAGTCTGTAGTTGATATGTTCAACAACATGATGATGATGGTGGAGTTGGATGCAAGGACAGTAAAGGATAGGATAGATGCTCTTATAACCTCAACAACGGATAGCAGTGCATATACAGCAAGCATACTGGCAGATATGCTTGGCATAAGGGCAAGGATAGTGAATAGGGTAGAGAGCATGTGCAGTTCTGGATCAAATGCTCTAACAGCAGCATACTCATACATAGCCTCTGGTCTATCAGATCTTGCACTAGTTGTAGGATTCGATTCCTACAACTCTGGTCTACTGCTTGAGTGGGATGTAGCAAGAGGGGATACTAGGCATCCTGCACACTGGGCTGCAGTTTATGCTAAGAGGCATATGCAGGAGTTTGGAAGCACAAGGGAGCAACTTGCAATGGTTGCTGTTAAGAACAGGAGGAGTGCTGTAGCGAACGATAAAGCATACTTCTATAATGCTAAGGTTATAACAGTTGATGATGTGCTGAACTCAAGGCCGATAGTTGAACCCTTGAGATTATACGATTGCTCTATAGCATGCAATGGTGCTGCATCTATACTTCTTGCAAGAGGTGATATAGCAAAGGGTATCTGCAAGGAGCCAGTGTGGATAAAGGGGGTAGGCTCAAGCAGTATTGGTGCTAGTATAAACAGCATAGATCTTACAAGGATGCATGCAACTGTAGATGCAGCAAGGCAGGCATATGATATGAGCAATGTAAAGCCAGAGATGGTCGATGTTGCTCAAATACATGACTCATTCACAATACTTGAGATACTAGCGTATGAGGATCTGGGCTTCGTTAGCAAGGGTAAAGGAGGCTATGCTGTTGAAGGGAAGATAAGCATACCAGCAGTAAACACAGATGGAGGTATACTGGGAAGGGGGCATTCATCTGGTGCAACTGGTGTTGCACAGATCGCAGAGGTTGTAAGTCAGTTGATGCATAGAGCAGGTAGCAGGCAGGTGAAGGATTGCAGTATAGGACTTGTGCATAACATGGCTGCTGCTGGAACACATGCAAGCGTTGTAATATTAGAGAATAAATGATAGATAGTAATTAGAAAAGTTTTTATATATAAATTTATTATTTCCTTATATGGTAGATAATAACTACAATAAATGCACGATAATATTGCCAGATATTCCACTAAACATAGTAATTGCAAAATTGGAATATGATGGTTCTTCTATAAGTACAGTAACTGTAAGTGGAGGAACCTATGATTATAAGGATGAGGGACACGATAAGTTATACATATACATACAGGATACAAGCGGTGAGAACTTCTTAGGCGATACGGTTAAACCTGTGATAAAGAGGTTGATAGATAGTTTTAATGCATTAGATGCAGATTATATAAAGCATATCTCTCCCTCTGAGATATTAGCATACTTCATAGATAATCCAAGGATGGGTGAGATCATGCTTGCTAGGAATGTAGTTATCAACTCTGTAAGAGATATAGTTAATATAAATTCGATAATAGTTAGAGATGAGGTAGATGTACATATTGAGAATATACTTTCTAACTACATTAGTAAATTGATGGAAGATTACATGAAGAAGACCAAAGTACATAGAAAGAATCATGGCTTACTAAATAAAGGAATCATCATAACTGCTGTTATCTTACCCATCGTTATTACCGTTATAGCAATCTATATGATAGATTCTACTCCAATGAATAACCTGCTAAATCTACAGCAGGATAATGGAGGTATGTCTGCTGATCATCAGCAGCAGCAACAGCAGCAGCAATATTCAGATGAAGCTGTAAGGAATGAACCAACTTATACAGAGCCTTCAGCTCCTCCCACTGAAACACCTCCAACAATAGATGTGTCCGTTATATCATCCATACCATTACCAACTAAATCTTATACATACGAAGAACTGGTACAGTATGCATTATCGTTGATAAATGAGGATAGAGCAAAGTATAACCTTTCTCCAGTAACGTTAGGCAACAATATGGCTGCACAGATACATGCCGAGGATATGCTTAGACACAGATATCTATCACATTGGGATAGCGATGGCTTCAAGCCCTATATGAGATATGTACAGTATAATGGCGATGGCGAGGTTAGTGAGAATGCTGCTATGATGGGATATTATAATCCTGACGGTAGCACTGACTGCTACAAACCTTTCATATACTGCGATAAGATAGATCCAAAGGATGCTATAGCAAGATTGCATCATGATATGGTCTATAACGATGCTGATTCAAACTGGGGGCATAGAGATAACATCCTTGATAAATGGCATAACAAGGTTAACATAGGCATAGCCTATGATGATTACTTTTTAGCATTTGTACAGCACTTCGAGAATGATTATATAGAATGGGATGCAAGATATATATTCAATGATTATCTTGTAATGAGCGGTAGAATATACATAGAACCAAATACAAAGGTTAAGCCAGTTGCTCTAGCAGTATATTATGATCCAATACCGAGGAAGATGAGTACTCTAGAGTTGAATAATAGTCCTAACTGCTATTCATATGGTGGAGGTATAATATGCAGTTCAGATGCAATTGATATGATCTACCCACCTCCTCCATCGGGTTACTAATATGCTGACAAAGTTCATGTAGCAGAGAGATGGATTGTAGATGGCAACTACTTCTATATCGAGTCATCGATAACCCCTTCAGTGGGGGATGGTGTATATACTGTAGTATTGTTTACTGATATAAGTGAAGAGCAAGTTCCATTAGCATCGTATACCATAGTCTATAGGGATGGTAGATGGGTTGAGATATCTACTTTGAGATTATGATAAACACTGGCATCCAATCATAGTAGGTGAGCAAAGTATAATTAACCTCTCATCAACTAGCCTGTTATGATCAAGGTTAGATGTCTTGAGTGCGAGGCAGATCTTAAAGTGCCTAGCGATGCAATAGAGGGTGAGATACTCACATGCCCAGACTGTGGAGCAAGTTACGAACTGGAGAGGCAAGGGGAAGGATTTAATATCAAACCTGCACAAGTCGTTGGAGAGGATTGGGGTCAGTAAGCAAACTCTGCATACTGTACGATCTAGTAAGGTGGGAGGAGAAGGCACTATACGATGCAGCAGTAAGGAAGGGCTTGTACGTTAAGATGCTCGACAGCAAGGATATTTTGATCGACCTTAATAGCAATGGTAGCAATGGCTCTAGCATAATCTATGGCTCTATATCTGAGCCTCTAAATGGGATATTCCTACAGAGGTGTGTTAGTTACTTCAGGAACCTTCATCTCACTGCTGCGTTAGAAGCCAAAGGTTATAGTGTAATAAACCCATTCCAGTGTAGCATGATAGCAGGGAACAAGCTCTTTGCTCATCTAGCACTAATCAAGCATGGTGTAAATGCTCCTAGAAGCATGCTTGCATTCACACAGGATACAGTGTTC
>JACAFJ010000049.1 GCA_013538675.1 Candidatus Nitrosocaldus tengchongensis | reverse complement strand
TTCATGAAGAGGAATACATATGTTGTACCCTCGAGAGTATAAGTAGATGAATGGTATAGCATCATGCTTGGTAGCGCTAGCACAGTGAAGAGCTGTACAATTGGGAATATGAGCATGTACAGTGTAAAAGCAGCAGTAAAGGCTCTCCTATCTACGCTTTTCACATATTTGATGCTTTACTAATGCATATAAAGTAGATGGCAATATCTACGCATAACCTAAACACAATATAAAATAAAATAAAAAGAATTTATCACAGTACATGCTATTGCACTGCATGCCAGCACCATCAGCACCATCAGCACCATCAGCACCATCAGCACCATCAGCACCATCAGCCTCAGCATATCAAGGTATGTTGCTGGGGTAGAGTATGCAATAAGGGATATCATCCAGTATGCTAGAGAGCAGGAGAGGAAGGGTAACAAGGTACTATACCTCAACATTGGAGATCCTGTGCTCTACGGCTTCAGTACACCAAAGCATGTCAAGGATGCAATGATAAGGGCAGTGCTTGAGGATAAGAACTACTATGCTGAATCTGAAGGGGTTAGAGAGTTGAGGGAGGCTATTGCTGAGCGAGAATCTGCAAAAGGCATGCATGTA
The DNA here is from genome assembly GCA_013538675.1 of Candidatus Nitrosocaldus tengchongensis. GTDB lineage: Archaea > Thermoproteota > Nitrososphaeria > Nitrososphaerales > Nitrosocaldaceae > Nitrosocaldus > Nitrosocaldus tengchongensis. The sequence continues at coordinate 5,933 of JACAFJ010000049.1, read as the reverse complement.
ATGCCAGAGGATGTTGTGGTAACTAATGGCGTATCTGAAGCACTTGATATGGTGATATCAAGCATAGCAGAGCCAGGGGATGAGGTTCTAGTTCCAGGACCATGCTACCCTCCATATCTCTCATATGCTAGGGTTAGAGGTGTTAGGCCTGTTGAGTATGCTACCCTAGAGCATGAGGCGTGGAGGATAGATATGGATGATCTTAAAGGTAAGATAACAAGCAAGACTAGGGCAATATTCGTTATAAACCCTAACAACCCAACTGGCTCCATACTCGATGAGCATACACTAAAGGCTCTTGTCGATACTGCTGCTGAGCATAACCTCTACCTTGTATGTGATGAGATATACGATAGAATAGTCTTTGATAACTTCACAAGCATAGGAAGGTATGTTAGAGATACACCTGTAGTTATACTCAACGGGTTCTCAAAGGTATATCTCATGACTGGATGGAGGCTAGGCTATATATGCTTCAACTCCAATGCAAGAGCACTTGATGGTTTAAGGGCGAGTGTTGGCAAGTTGGCAAGGCTAAGGCTATCTGCAAACACACCAGTGCAGATGGCAGCAATAGAAGCGTTGAGGGGTCCTCAGGATCATATCTATGATATGGTTAGCAGGCTGAAGGAGAGGAGGGATTATGTTATGAAGCGTTTAGATGCTATCCACGGTGTGAGTATGTATGTTAAGCCTAGAGGTGCATTCTACATCTTCCCTCGCATAGATGCTTCTCTAGGCTATAGGAGCGACGCTGAGTTCGTTATCGACCTCTTGAAGAGTAAGAACGTGCTTGTTGTACATGGTTCAGGTTTTGGTAGTATGGGCTCTATGCACTTTAGGCTAGTATTCCTTCCTTCAATTGAGATGCTAGAGGATGCTATGAACAGATTGGAGGAGTTTGTGCACTCTAGCTACAAGTGAATGGGTTGCATGAGAAGATGGGATGGGATATCTGACTGGAGATCATACTAAATTAATTAATTAACTAACTATAGCAACAGAATAGTAGAAGAAGATGAAGACTATCACTCAATCCTTGTACGCTCGTACCTCTTGCTGTAAAGGAAGAGTACAGCAGATATACCAAACATTACTAGTACGAACTTTGCACTGTTTATCTTATCATTCATAATGAATTCTAGGACAAAATCTGGACCCCAGAGTGCTATATCCCTAAGTAGTATTATGACAGCAGCTATAGCAAAAAGTGCACCCATCGCACTTACCCAGTTCTTCGATACCACATATATCTAACGTTGAACAAGGTTTAAATCTTTTATTCAGAAAGGTGTTTATCTTTATAGTATAAAGATGACCAATCATGCATACTTTTAGGTTAGGTTATCTTTATGCTTGGGTTCTTGATCGAGTTCTGCCTTGATATGTTGAGGAGCATCGGTGTTACACTCTCTATCTGGTATGCTAGGCTTAGAGGACCAACATAGAGTGGGCGTAGGTTCTTTATCTCCTTCAAGAGCTCACTTGCAACTGCTACAGCATCTCTGTCATCCGCACATACAAGCACATCTGTATCTATTGGTTCGGTGAACCTCCTTAACTTAACATCGGATATTGTGTGAAGAGTAGCAACCACTCTAGCATTCACTAGCCTACTGCTCACCATCATTGCAGCAGAGTCCCTATGCTCATGCATAGGTGTATATATGAACCCATCCTTGCTCCTGCTCATAGGTACTATTGGGCATATCACTATGCTCTTATCCCTTATACTCTTGGCTATGCTATCTAGTGTAGGTTCTATGTTATCATAGGGTATGCATAGCACTACAACATCTGAGTATCCTACTAGCCTGCTATTCTCATCACCATCTATACTCCCTTCAACCTTGCCATAGTATGCAAGAGCCTCCTTCATGTACTCCTGTGCAGCAGCAACCGCTTTGCTAGCATCCCTAGAGCCTACAACTATATCATGCTTAACACACCATCTCAATGCTAGCCCTTCACCCATCCTTCCTGTGCCTCCAACCAAACCAATCTTCATCCCTCTTAGCATATTGAAGAATTTATATTAACTTTTGGTGTACCTGCTGTATGAGTCTTATAGTACTGATGAGGCATGGCGAGGCAGTGAACAACGTGAAGCACATCCTTACTGGGAGGACTCTAGTCTTCCATCTTACTAAGAGAGGTAAGTTGCATGTGCAGGAGACGTGTGAGATACTCAAGCCTATGAGTATAGAGGCTATATATACGAGCCCAATAACTAGAGCAGTTGAGACCGCAAGCATAGTTGGAGAGAACCTTGGCCTACCATACACAGTAGATGAGAGGCTTACAGAGACCGATATGGGTAAGTTAACAGGTATGAATTACTTTGATGCAATCAACAGGTATAGGGACGCTCTACTAGCATTCTATTCAGGCGAGGATGTAAGTAGCATGTATGGTTTAGAGAACTTTAACTCCATAAAGGCTAGGGTACTCAGCATGCTTGATGAGGTTGCCAATAGGCATAAGGGTAATGTACTACTCATAACCCATCTAGATCCTATCAAGGCTGTTATACAGCATCTCCTGAAGGTTAGCGCAGATGTGTTGCTGAGGATGCAGATAAAGACAGCCTCTCTAACAATACTCTCGCACTCTAGTAGCAACTATGAACTCCTAGCATACAATATAACGAGCACGATACGCTATCTGTAAGCCCATACCATATGTACCTATACCCGTATGATTTAGCCTAGATGTATTTCCTACAGTTAGATTTATATCTTAATTGTATCCCCTCTCCCACAATGAGGAATCTTAGCATTCTGGTTGCTGCGGTTGCAGTCCTAACAATGTTCTCTACAGTTGGTATGGTATATGCGCAGGAAGAGGTTGTGGATAGAAGTGCTCTTGCATGGGGGTTATTCTACAAGATGATGACAGCAGCATTCATAGTTGGAGCAATAGTGCAGGGTATATTGGTATATATAATATTTAAGTTCAAGGAGAAGAAGGTTAAGGCTAGGGCTGAGGTAAGTAGATAGGTAGTTGGGTGATAAGCATGGGTAGCCATGTGATATATGAATGGATATATGTTGGTGCTGTGGTCTCATTGCTTATATGGGTTGGGGCTGAGGCATGGTATGGAGAGAAGTTGCTGCATGAGGTTCCAAAGGATCATATAACCATAAAGGTTACAGGGCAGCAGTGGTTCTGGACATTTGAGCATCCAGATGGTAAGAGGGAGGTAGGCACTCTCCATCTCCAGGCAGGGAAGGTTTACAAGTTCGAGATAACTGGTAAGGATGTGATACATGCATTTAACATACCTCACTTTGCCATCATGATAGACGCTGTACCAGGGAGGGTAAACACGATATGGGTGAAGATACCAGAGGATGCTGTTGGTGAATACCTTATACAGTGCAGGGAGTACTGTGGCTTACTGCACTACAACATGAGGGCTAACCTCATAGTTGAGGCATGAATAAGTATATGAAGGGGTGATATGAGATGGTTATAGAGATAGCAAAACCAAGACCGCTCTGGCAGATACTCTTCTCTACACATCATACAGATGTTGCACTGCTCTACCTTATAACGTCGATAGTCTTCTTCATGCTTGGAGGGGCTCTAGCGTTAACGATAAGGACTGAACTGCTCACACCTGGAACTACAATGATAGGCGATGCTGACCTATTCAACAGGATATTCACGGTTCATGGCACAACTATGCTCTTCCTCTGGATACTCCCATTCATCTCTGGTGTAGGCAACTATCTAATCCCCATACTGGTCAAGTACAAAGACATGGCATATCCTAGGCTGAATGCTGTAGCGTACTGGATGGCTGTACCAGGAGCAGCACTAATCTGGTTAGGGTGGAGTGATACATCATGGATGGCTTATCCTCCATACTCAACTATGAGGGCAGCAGGTCCAGCAGCGGATATGTGGATCTTTGGATTGAAGATCCTAGGCTTATCCTCTATACTTGGAGCAATAAACTTCATAGTAACGATACTCAAGTGCAAGCATCCAGATCTTCCAATGATGAAGACATCATTGCTGGTATGGGCTATACTGGTCACTTCCATGATGACCCTAGCAGCACTACCAACATTCACTGCAGCATTGATCATGCTCTACACAGATAGGTTAGGGGTATCAGGGTTCTTCGATCCTGCTAGAGGAGGAGATCCAATAGCATATCAGCACCTATTCTGGTTCACATTCCATCCAGAGGTATACATATTCTTGCTACCTGCTGTAGGTATGGCTTATGAGTTGATACCAAAGTTCTCAAGGAAGCCTATATTCAGCTATGGTTCTGGTGTTATAGCATTCCTAGTGCTATCTATAATTGGATTTGCATCATGGGCGCATCACATGCTTGCTACAGGGTTAACATTTACAGAGAAGACAGTATTCATGGTAGGTACTCTAGCAGCAGTACCAATGTCTGCAATGCATGTATTCAACTGGATGGCAACGATGTGGGGTGGTAGGATAAAGTTTGCTGCACCAATGAAGTTCGTTATAGGAGGTATAATGCTATTCTTCACATCTGGTGCTGGAGGTGTTGTTAACACTACTCTACCATTGGACTTCATCACACATGATACATACTGGGTTGTAGGGCACTTCCATATGATGCTGATGGGCACTGTATCATTCATATTCATGGGCTTCCTCTACTACATGTTCCCATTGATAACTGGAAGGATGTACAGTGAGAGGCTAGCAAATGTGCACTTCTGGTTCGCATTCATAGGCACTGCAGTAGTATTCACTGCAATGCACATAGTTGGCTTGTACGGTATGCCTAGAAGGATATGGGATTATGTGCCAGATCCAACCATAATAGCACTGAACCAGATAGCAAGCATAGGAGCATATCTGATAGGTATAGGGATGATAGCCTTCCTCATAGTACTAATAAGGGATTCTATAAAGGGCAAGCCAGCAGACATGCGTGATCCATTTGGTATAGGTGAGATATACTATGACTACAGAAGAAGAGAGCCACATCATTAGAACAACAGGAAGCAGGTTAGGCAAGGGTATAGCACTTATACTGATAATGATGGCAATAGCAGGAGGCCTTCACTTTGGTTTAGGTGATCTTTGGCATAAATATCCTCCGATGAACCAGGTGGCAAAGGCAGGTACTACAACAGCAACCACACCCACTCCAGCTCCAGCACCAAGTGCACCAGCAGGAGAGGCTAGAACATTCACCTTTGTATTCAAGGAAGAGACTCCAACCAAGTTACACTTCGAGGTTGATGGGCAGATCAATCCAGATATAGAGGTGTATGTTGGTGATAGTATAACAATAAACGTTAGGAATGATGGTGTAATGCCTCACTCATTTGGTATAGTAACAGATCCTTCAAACGTTAACAGTGTAGTCTTCAATGCATCAGTTGGCTCATCAACACAGTTCATACTACCAAATCAGGAAGGCTCTGTAACATTCAAGCCTGATAAGCCTGGAGAGTACTACTACATATGCTTGGTAGCAGGGCATGCAGATCTAGGCATGAAGGGCAAGTTCATAGTCAAGGAGAGGCCTACAGGGAGTGCAGGAAGTACTTCTACTGGCACAGGTACAGAAGTAAGCACAATCAGCACAAATATACTAACCTTCACAGATAACAACGTTAATCTATCGTTTACATTTGAGGAAGAGAGCCCAGTTAAGCTGCACTTTACTGCTAACGGTGAGACCAATCCTGAGATAAAGGTGAAGGCAGGTAGTACTATAACAATACATATAAAGAACAATGGTAAGATGCCACACTCATTTGGTATAGTAACAGATCCTTCAAACGTTAACAGTGTAGTATTCAATGCATCAGTTGGCTCATCAACACAGTTCATACTACCAAATCAGGAAGGCTCTGTAACATTCAAGCCTGATAAGCCTGGAGAGTACTACTACATATGCTTGGTAGCAGGGCATGCAGATCTAG